>JBKHIL010000292.1:0-3280 GCA_046538645.1 Desulfovermiculus sp. | reverse complement strand
GAGCTGCAAAACCAGATTGCGGCCGGAGAGGTGGTGGAGCGCCCTTCCAGCGTGCTCAAAGAATTGATAGAAAACAGCCTGGATGCCGGAGCAACAAGGGTTCAAACCGCCATTCAAGGCGGCGGGCAATCCTTGATTCAGGTTGAAGACAACGGCTGGGGCATGAGCCCGGAGCAACTGCCTCAGGCCATGGCCCGGCACGCTACGAGCAAAATATCCACCTTCCGCGATTTGCTGCACATAGAAAGCTTCGGTTTCCGGGGTGAAGCCCTGCCCTCGATTGGATCTGTGTCCAGAATGCGCCTTCGCTCCATTCAAACAGGACAGAGCGAAGGCGCGGAGCTCAAGGTCGAATTTGGCCACTTATCCGAGGTCAAACCCGTTCCCTTCCGGGAAGGAACGAGCATCCAGGTCCAGGATCTTTTCGCCAACACCCCGGCCCGGCTGAAGTTTATGAAGACCCAGGCCACTGAGGTCAAGCGCTGTCAGGAGGCAGTGTATCGTTTCGCCCTGGCTCACCTGCACGCATCCTTTATGTTGACCTCCAATGAGCGCACGGTTCTTGATTTTCCGGCTGGACAAAGCCTGGTTCACCGCCTGCAGAACATCTGGCCCCCGGGCATAACTGATAAGCTCCTGGAGGTGGATGGGCGTGATGATGAGTATATCCTGTCCGGATATGTCGGACACCCGGAGGCGGCCCAGGCCAGGGGCGATCGGATCCTGTTCTTTGTCAATCAGCGCCCGGTGCAGGATAAAATGCTCATCAGCGCCCTGCGCCAGGCCTTCAAAGGCCGGTTATTGAGCAAGGAGTATCCCCAGGCCGCTCTATTCCTGCAGATTCCTGGACAGGAGGTGGATGTCAACGTCCATCCGGCCAAGCTGGAAGTCAGATTTCGAGATGAACAGCGGGTATTCAAACTCGTGCACCATGCCGTGGCCCAAGCACTCAACAGCTCGCTCTCCCAGGGGCCCACCGGGGAGTATGCCTCTCCGGCCAAGACCGGGAGCGCCTCTTTTGAGCCCAAATACAAATTCCATACCTTTGAAGACTACCTCGGTCCCCAGGCGGCAGAATCGCATCCAGAAAACCAGGACAGCTCCGTATCCTCCGGCAGTTTCGGATCTCAGGCCCAAATCCAGACCGCCTCTGATGGGCAGCCCGGGCCTTACGTCGCATCCAGCCTCAAAAACGGGGAATACACCTACCTGGGACAGATCCAGAACAGCTACCTGCTCCTGACCTCCAGGGCAGACGAGCTCATCCTCGTAGATCAACATGCAGCCCACGAACGTATCCTCTATCACCGCTTTTCCTCTCAAGGCCAATCAGGTCAGCAGAGACCATTGGCCCTGCCCATGCAGCGCGCTCTGCATCCCAGCGAGGAAGAGCGTTTAAGCCGCGTTGCTCCGGCCATGCGGAGCATGGGCTTTGTCCTGGATCGCTCTCAGGACGGGGCCGTGCTCATCCGGGCTGTTCCCGCTCATCTGGACCCCTCCCAGGCCAGGGAATTTCTGGATCAGATCCTGCATCAGCAGTCCGAGTCCCAGGATGAGCTGTGGCAAACCATGGCCTGCCGTCAGGCGGTCAAGGCCGGTGATACCTTGTCTGCCCAGGAGGCCCTGGAGCTCATTGAGCTCTGGCTGTCGACCCCGGACAAAGAGTATTGTCCTCATGGCCGGCCGGCCATGATCAGCCTGAGAGCCAAAGACCTGGAGCGGATGTTTAAACGGGGGATGTGACAATAATTTTTTTGCCCGCTTGGGGGCAAAAAAATTATATATCCCGTCCCAGGGCGAATCCGGCATGAATGGCGTCTATGGCCTGGCCCACCTCTGAAGCATCCCCGACCACCCGGGTACTTATGCCCAGGCTCTCAAGCTCGTCCTGCAATGGATTATAGGCCGCGGACCCCAAAGCCAGGACCACACTGTCAGCCGGGATTCTGCTCTCCTGTCCTTCCTTGTCCACGAGCACGGCTTCTTGTTCAATGCCCAGGGCCCTGGTTTTGGTCTTGACCTGGACATGAAGCTGGCGGAGTTCCTGCAGCATGGTCCAGCGGGTGCTCTTGCCGATATCCTGTCCCACTCGCTCCAGCATCTCTACCAGGACGACCTTATGAGTTCCGCGCAGGCATTGCTGGCGCAAAAACTCGCAGTCCTCAACCTTGTTTTCCAGCAGGAACCTGAGTTCATCACCCCCTAAGGTTCCCCGCCGGGCCAGGGTCAGGGCGCATTCCACACCCACGGCGCCCCCGCCCAGGACCACCACCCGCCGCCCGGGCCAGACCTTTTTTTGCAGCACGTCCCAGGCCTGAAATACATGTCCCTGATCCACTCCCGGCAGCTTTGGGGTCACCGGCCTGGCCCCGGTGGCCAGGATCACAGTATCAGGTCTGGCATTTACAACTTCCTGGGCCGATGCCTTCTGTTCCAGGCTGACCCGGATATCGGAGCGTTCTACCGCACGGGCCAGATCCCGGGCCAAAGTGGCAAACTCTTCCCGTCCCGGGGGTGCGGCCGCAAGCCACAGCTGGCCGCCCAGACGGTCCGATCCTTCCCAGAGACGGACCCGGTGGCCTCTGGCCTTAGCAGCCAGGGCCGCACTCATCCCGGCCGGGCCGCCGCCGACAACCAGGACTTCCTGAGGGTGCTTACTGGGGCTGATCCCGGTTTCCAGCTCGTGTCCTGCTTTTGGGTTGCACAGGCATTCCACTGGCTTTAAACGAAAGATATTGTCAAAACACCCCTGGGCGCAGCCGATGCAGTGCAGAATCTCTTTTTCCCTTCCCTCCCGGGCCTTGAGCGGCAGGTCCGGATCAGTAATCAAGGCCCGGCCCATGGCCACCATATCGCACATCCCGGTTCCGATGAGTTCACGGGCCAGATCCGGATCATTGATGCGGTGGCTGGCGATGACCGGCAGGTCTGTGGTTTCCCGTACCTGCCGGGCCAGATAGGCAAACGTCCCTCTAGGTACGCAGGAGACTATCTGGGGCACCCGGCCTTCGTGCCAGCCCACATTGACATTGAAGGCATCCACCCGGCCCTCCTCAGCCAGGGTTCGGGCCACAGTCAAAAGCTCGCTGCTGTCCATGCCGTCCTGCATGAGATCGTTTCCGTTCATGCGCACCAGAAGCGGGAAATCAGGACCTATCTGCTCCCTGACCGCATCCAAAACCTCCCGGGCAAAGCGCATGCGGTTCTCAAAGCTCCCCCCGTACTCGTCCTCCCGCTGATTGGTCAGGGGGGAAATGAATTCACTGATCAAATAGCCGGT
>JBKHIL010000048.1:0-9001 GCA_046538645.1 Desulfovermiculus sp. | reverse complement strand
AATGAATGAAGAAAACCTGGCCCACACCAGGCCGTGCATAATCCAGGATCTCGGCCGCCGGGCCTATTCAGAGGTTTTGGCCTTGCAGCACGGCCTGGTCCGGTCCAAGCATGAGGGGGAGCTTAAACCGGAGGTCCTGCTCCTCGTGGAGCACGATCCGGTCTTTACCCTGGGCCGCCAAGGCCGCACAGACAGCCTCCTGGTCTCGGAAAGCTTTTTGACCACCCAGGGTATCCAGGTGGTGCACATCGAACGGGGAGGAGACATCACCTACCATGGACCGGGTCAAATTGTCGCCTACCTGATCATGGACCTGCGCAAGGCCGGACTGCGGGTCACTTCCTTTGTGACCAAAATGGAGGAGGTCATGCTCTGCACTGCTGCTGACGCCCAGGTCCAGGCCGGCAGAGATAAGCAGAACAGGGGAGTATGGGTGGCCCAGCGCAAGCTGGGCAGTATAGGCATCGCCGTCAGGCACGGGATTACTTTCCATGGTCTGGCCTTGAATGTGAATACGGATCTGACACCCTTTTCCTACATTCATCCCTGCGGGCTGACTGGAACGAGCATGACATCCCTGGCCATGGAAACTGGAAAGGCCCATGATTTGGAAGCAGTCAAAGACAGTCTTGCCCGGCATATGCTGGACATCTTTTGCCTGACCACCAGGAAACAGGAGGACATTCCAAATAATTTGATGGGTGATTGCTATGCACCCTCCCAAAAACTTTGACGAATGGCATACAATCGCGCTAAGGAAATGCCTGACCAGGCAGTCAGTGGCCCCTTTGGGAGAGAAATCCTGCCAGGCCCAGGCCATATATCAGGCAATAAAAGACGCCTTTGCCGGGACCTCAAGGAGGAATGCATGAGTACGCGCTATATTTTAACCGCCTTTGGCCAAGACAGGGTAGGCATCGTGGCCGATGTGACCCAGATTATGTATGAGTTGGGCTGCAATCTGGAAGACTCGGAAATGACACGTCTTTCAGACGAATTCGCGGTCATTTTTTTATTTTCCGCCCCCCAGGCAGATATCGAGGACAAACTCTCTTCAGCCTGCCGCCGTCTGGAAATAGACAAAGGAATAGCCGCCTTTTTCCGCCCTCTGGGAAAATCCCAGCCTCAAAAAGGGACCGGCATCCTGGCCAACCTGCATGTCGAAGGAGTTGATCAATGCGGAATCATTTATAAAGTAAGCCGATACTTAGCGGACAACAACGTAAACATCATCCGCGTCCACTCCAGGCAGCATTATACGCCTCAGAGCGGGACCGCTCTCTACGCAGTTGATTTAGAAGTAGAGCTTCCGGAACACAAGAGGCTGAACGAGTTAAAAAAAGGCCTGCAGCAGGTCGCCGACATCCTGCATGTAGATATTCAGATAAACTAAAGGAGCAAATTCATGAAGATTGGATGCCCAGCAGAAATTAAAAACAATGAGTTCAGGGTCGGACTCACTCCGGCCGCAGCCCGGGCCTACATCGAAAATGGGCATGAGGTTATCATCCAGAAAGGAGCTGGACTCGGATCCGGAATTGCTGATCAGGAGTACGAAAAGGCTGGGGCCGGACTCGAAGGTTCAGCCCAGTCCATCTGGGAACAAGCCGATATGATCGTCAAGGTCAAAGAGCCCTTGCCTGATGAATACAACTTGATGAGACCGGAACAAATCATCTACACCTATTTCCACCTGGCAGCTGAAGAAAAACTGACCAAGGCCTGTCTGGACCAGAAGATCATCGCTGTGGCCTATGAAACCGTTCAGGAAGACAGCGGGGCCCTGCCTTTACTCAAGCCCATGAGCGAAGTGGCCGGCCGGATGGCACCGCTGATGGCCGCCTTTTACATGGGCAAGCCATTCGGCGGACGGGGCCTGCTGCCGACCGGCGTCCCCGGGGTCTTGCCCGCCAATGTGGTCATCATCGGCGGCGGGGTTGTGGGCAGCAATGCCGCCAAGACTGCCTCCGGATTCGGGTGCAAGGTAACCATCCTGGATATCAATGTGAACACTCTGGAACACCTGGAAAACATCCTGCCGGTCAACGTCTTCACTCAGTTCAGCAACAGCCACAACCTGGAAGCCGCCCTGGCCCAGGCTGACATTGTGGTCGGGGCGGTTCTGGTTCCCGGAGCCAAGGCCCCCAGATTGATCACCCGGGACAACCTGAAGATGATGAAGGCCGGGGCTGTGCTTGTGGATGTGGCCATTGACCAGGGCGGGTGCACCGAGACTTCCAGGCCGACCACTCATGACGATCCCATCTATATTGTCGACGATGTAGTCCATTACTGTGTGGCCAATATGCCCGGGGCCTTTGCCCGCACCTCCACCTTTGCCTTAAATCACGCCACCATTCACTATGGCCTCCAGCTGGCCAACAAGGGCGTTGAGCAGGCCTGCAAGGATAATCACGTCCTGTGCCGCGGCCTGAATGCCTACAAAGGCACTCTGACCTGCACACCAGTGGGCGAGGCCTTTGGATTGCAGGATGTCTGCAAGTTGCCTGAAGAAGTCATTTAAGTAAAATTGTTTACCCTGTGCTTCAGCATAGGGTGAACAGTTTTATGGAGCTTTGCCATGCATGATCAGCCGCTATGGGCTGAGATCGATCTTCAGGCCATAGCATACAATTGCACCTATGTTCGCAGTCTGATCCCGTCCAGCACCAGATTTATGGCTGTGGTCAAGGCCAATGGCTATGGGCATGGAAGTGTTGCAGTGGCCCAGACCGCTCTGCAAAATGGGGCGGACAGCCTGGCTGTAGCCCGGCTGGACGAGGCTTTAGAGCTCAGGCGGGCCGGAATTCAGGCCCCCCTGCTCGTTTTCGGCCCCCTGCCTGTATCCTGCCTGACCACCTTACTTGACTTTGACCTCATCCCCACTATGTCCTCCCACTCCATGGCCGAAACCTTTTCCCAAAAGGCTTCCCAAATGGGGGTGCGGATTCCGGCTCATCTAAAGATCGATACCGGCATGGGCCGGCTGGGAATCAATGCCGTACCCCAGATTGACCAGGGCCAAGACTTCCACCCTCAGGCCCCAAATATTATAGAACAGATCTGCCGCCTGCCGGGCTTGGATTTTCAGGGAGCGTATACGCATTTGGCCCAGGCAGATGCGGACGATACATCGCATGCCCAGGGCCAGATCCTGTGCTTTACTTCTCTGCTGCAGGCCTTAGCTCAGGTGGGCCTGGAATTTCCCGTTCGTCACATGGCCAACTCTGCGGCGGTTCTCCGCCTGCCGGAGGCCCATTTCGATCTGGTCCGGCCCGGACTCATGCTCTACGGTCTCTCTCCCCGGCCAGAAGATCAGGCCATAACCCGGCCCTTGCAGCCGGCCATGACCCTCAAGGCCCGGGTGTCTCAGGTCAAGCAGGTTGCACCTGGATTCAAAATCAGTTATGGATCAACATTTATCGCGGAAAATAACACTACAATTGCCACTATTCCTGTTGGTTATGCAGACGGCTTTTTCCGCATCCTGTCCAACGCCGGGCACATGCTCATCCACGGTGAGCGGGCGCTGATTGCAGGTCGAATCTGCATGGACCAGACCATGCTCGATGTTGGCCACATCCCGGATGTCCGCCCCGGAGACGAGGTGGTCATTTACGGCCGGCAAGGAAACGGCCATATTTCTGTAGATGAAACAGCAAGGCGGTGTTCCACCATCAACTATGAAATCGTATCTTCCCTCATGGCCCGGATTCCCCGGATCTATCCCGCAACGTGCTCATGATGGTCACTCATATTGCATCGCAAACCTAAAACCCAAGGAGGAGGTTGATGGACGCCTTTCTGAACTTACTCAATGCTGTAAGTGGATTTGTATGGGGCCCGTACATGCTTGTGCTGCTGGTGGGAACAGGAATATACCTGACCCTGGGCATACGGCTCAAAAGCATCACCAAGATCTGGTACAGTTTTAAGCTCTTGTTCCAGGGCCGGGATAAGGCCAAGCAGGAAGGTGAAGGAGAAATCACTCCCTTCCAGGCCCTGACCACAGCCTTAGCCGCAACCATCGGGACCGGAAACATTGCCGGGGTGGCCACAGCCATCTATTTGGGCGGTCCGGGAGCGGTGTTCTGGATGTGGGTCACGGCTGTGTTCGGTATGGCCACCAAGTACGGTGAGGCCGTCCTGGCCGTCCGCTACCGGGAGACCATGCCCGACGGCTCCTTTGTGGGCGGTCCCATGTACTACATCAAAAACGGATTGGGCAAGAACTGGCAGTGGCTGGGATTCCTCTTTGCCCTGTTCGCGGCCATCGCCTGCTTTGGGATCGGGAACACCGTACAGTCCAACTCCGTAGCCGACGCAGTGAACAAAGCCTTCAATCTCCCCCACTGGGTGACCGGACTGGCGCTGGCAGCCCTGACCTTTGCGGTCATCATCGGAGGCATTAAGCGGATCGCCAATGTGGCCGAGAGAATCGTGCCCATTATGGCCGTGATCTATGTCGTGGGTGCCTTGATTGTCATTTTTGCCAATTTCTCAGAGATCGGAAATGCTTTTAGTATTATCTTTACCGATGCCTTTTCCGGAACCGCGGCCACGGGCGGATTTGCCGGCGCAGGCATTGTTGCGGCCATGCGCTTTGGTGTAGCCCGGGGCGTATTTTCCAACGAAGCCGGCCTGGGCTCGGCCCCCATTGCCCACGCAGCGGCCCGGACCACAAGCCCGGTCCGGCAGGGACTTGTCGCTGGTCTGAGCCCGTTTATCGATACCATCGTGGTCTGCACCATGACCGCCCTGGTCATCATCATGACCGGGGCCTGGACCAGCGGGGAAACCGGCGCCGCCCTGACCACCATGGCCTTTAACCAGGGCCTGCCCGGCCCGGGAGACTTTGTGGTCGGATTTGGCCTCATTTTCTTTGCCTTCTCCACCATTCTGGCCTGGAGCTACTATGGGCAGGTCGCAGTGGAGTACATCTTTGGCCTCAAAGCGGTGCTCCCCTTTCGCTATCTGTATGTCATCCTGGTCTTTATCGGAGCGGTGATCAACCTGGATATCGTCTGGACCTTCGCTGATGTGATGAACGGGATGATGATTATTCCCAACCTGATTGCCCTTCTGGCCTTAAGCCCGGTCATCTTCCGCATAACCCAGGAGTATTTCGTCAATCAAAAGTAAGTACCCTCCTCTTACGTAGCCAATCAAAACGGCCCTGGCAGCATGCTGCCAGGGCCGTTTTGATTGGGAAGTGTCTTTTAAGGAACTATTCCTCTCTTATCGCCTTGAATACCTGATGGATTTTTTCAGGCTGGGCTGCATAAACCTGGACCGCAAATTTTCTGATCTCCCCTTTTACTTCATCCGGCGCAGGAAAGTCAGGATAAGCCTTCAGTCCGCTGTGGGCAAAATCCGGGGCAGCAATGGCCATATCCTCATCCAGGGTGTATTGCAGGGGAACCCCAACCAGGGATTCCCTGGCTGAACGTTCGATATCCAGCTGTTTGACAAACTGTAAGACCTGGGTCGGAGAATTGTCCTGATTGGTCTTGTGGATCTTCTCCTTGAGCTGGGTATAAAACGCATATACCTGCTGATAGTTGATAGTTACCCTTTGACGCCGGGGATCTTCCGGATCCTGGTAATTACGCCCGTACATATAACCGGAAACTTGATCAACAAAAGCACTGTAAGTTGCACTGAGCAATTTGACATACCGGTTTTGCGCCCGAAGGGCAAAAGGCACATGCAGCATCCGCAGATCCGGCGTCATATTGTCTTCCAGCCCGGGGACCTGATCTGCATCAACCCCAATCGCCCGGTAAAAGCTCTTAACTGTTTCGGTTTCTTCGTTGGCCAGCACAAAATGAAGACTGGCTTGAAAAGTCTGCACCCTGACCTGGATTTGGGCCAGATCATGTATCCATTGATTATAGATTTGGATTTCATTTTCAATGCTTTTGCGCTGCCCGAAGAAGGTATCTGCAGCTTCCTGTAAGGTCTCTTCAGCTAAGGAATCAGCCAGGCATTCATATGTGCCTTTTTTTTTCTTCTCAGACATACAAAACCTCAAATTTACTTCCGGCCATCAATTCTTCCGGAGTAATCCTATACAAGGCATCCAGGAAAGCCGGTTGAAAGCTCCCTGGTCCCGACGACACGTCCCCGGCCTGCTCCCCGGCCATCCCGCATAAAGCCAGGGCTGAAGCTCCCGTCCTGACCAGATCCGTATCAACGGCCAAGAAGGCAGCACACAGGGCTGAGGCCACGCAACCGGTGCCGGTTACCCGGCCCATCATTGGATGACCGTTATCCACCAGAATTGCCTTGCGACCATCTGTCACCATATCTTTGGGTCCGGTGATGGCCACACCTGTTCCCAGCTCGCGAGCCAGTGCTTGTGCAGCATGAGTCGCTTCTTGCACTGAATGAATTGAATCCACCCCCTTTGTCCGGGCTGATTCCTTGCCTAAAGAGATAATCTCTGATGCGTTTCCCCGAATCAAGGAGACCTGGGTTTGGTCAATAATTTGCTGGGCCGTCTGGGTTCGTAAGCGAGTAGCTCCGGCCCCAACCGGATCCAAAATCACTGGAATATTCATTTCTGCAGCCATTTTTCCAGCTCTGAGCATAGACTCAATCCATTCCCGGCTCAAAGTGCCTATGTTTAAAACCAAGGCTGCGGACAAAGAGACCATTTCCTCCACTTCTTCAACTGCATGGGCCATGACCGGTGAAGCACCCAAAGCCAAGAGGGCATTGGCCGTAAAATTCATGACCACGTAATTCGTGATATTGTGCACCAGCGGACCCTGCTCCCTGATCCGGGTCAAGGTGGCCCCAGCATGCTTAGCAATCAATTCCCTGTCCTTGTCCATGCAGGTTCTCCCGAGTTTTACTGTGCCATCCCCTTGATAATATCCTGCTGCTGCATTATTCTTAAACTAAGAAATAAATATGCAGCTGCAAAGTTTTACGTTTTCCTGAAAAAACTTCTGCCCTCGCGAATATAACCCGGACATGGATTATCAACCCGGTTCCTGTACTTCCAGAATTCAGAGGGAAGAAGCTGCCTCGTGTGGAACGAAACTGAGATATTTTCTCAAACACCACCAAAGGAGGGCATATGTTTTTTGAAAAGGACGTAAGCCATATCCGCAGCGCAGACTCGATCAGTCAGCTCCCGGTGCAGACCAAAAGTATCTGTCCGGAATGTACAAAAGTCCTGGACGCCATCTTGTATGAAGACTCGGGTCAGGTATTGATGCTCAAGACCTGCCCTGAGCACGGACAGTGGAATGAGCTGGTTGACAGGGACAGTCAGTTCTTCCTCCAGCGCCGGGAAAACCATTTTGAATTTCCAACCGGTCTGGACACCCCGCATACTGCCAGCACCGGCAACTGTCCCTTTGACTGTGGCCTGTGTGACCAGCACGTAAACACTCCATGCATGGTCAACATTGACCTGACCAACCGCTGCAACCTCAACTGTCCTATCTGTTTTGCCAATGCCAATGCCAGCGGCCGGGTCTTTGATCTCAGCTTAGAACAGTTAGAAGAAATGCTCAACCAAACCATGGCCATCCAGCCGCGACCACCCCTCAGCGTTCAGTATGCAGGCGGGGAACCTACTATTCACCCTGGATTCATTCAAGCCGTGCGCATGGCCAAAGAAAAAGGGGTCCTGGATATCCAGGTGGCCAGCAATGGGCTCAAATTCGCCAAAAGCAAAGACTTTACCGCCCAGGCTGCTGAAGCCGGGCTGAATGTGGTCTATCTCCAATTCGACGGCCTCTCAGACGACATCTATGAACAATCCAGGGGCCGGCCACTGCTGGAAACCAAGATGCAGGCCATTGAAAATCTGCGCCAGGAAGGGGTGATGGTCACCCTGGTACCCACCATTGTATCCGGTCTCAACGACCACCAGGTGGGAAAAATCCTGGAGTACGCAGTGAACAACAGTGATGTGGTCACTGCTGTCAGCTTTCAGCCGGTCTCTTTAACCGGAAGGTATGATGAGTCCCAGAGGAGGGAAATGCGCTATACCATGTCCGATATGGCCCGGGATATCCAGGAACAGTCCGGGCTCCTGGACATGTATGCTGACTGGTATCCATACTCCATTGTCAATCCCATAAGCCGCTTGGTGGAGGCCATCAAGGGAACCCCCCAGAATCACTTCAATTGCCATCCCCATTGCGGAACAGCCTCCTACATGCTTGTGGACCGGACTACAAAGCAGGCTGTGCCCTTGACCAGGTTCTTTGATATCAAAGGGGCTATGCATGACATCCAGCATGAAGCAGCAGCTTTGGAGAAAAATTCATGGCGCAGGCCGTGGTCCAAGTTTCAGCTCATGCGCAAGCTGAAGAAGCATTTTCAGCCGGATAAGGCCCCGGAAGGTCTGGACTTCGATCAACTCCTGAATTTTGTAAATACTTTTATCGAGGCTGAAAAAGTGGACAGGCCGGAGCGGGGTCACTTTTTCCATACCATGGGCCAGCGCTTTGACGTTATGCTCCTGGCGGCCATGCATTTCCAGGATGCATACAACTTCGAGCTGGATCGGGTCCAGCACTGCGTTATTCATTATGCGGCACCCAATGGCCGGCTGTACCCCTTCTGCACCTGGAACAGCGGACCCTGTCACCGCTACGCTGTGGAGCAAGAGTTCTCCCGGCCCTTAAATGCCACGGGAGAATAAAGAAATTGAAGGATTGGGCCTGCGGCCCGGCAAACATACGTCTGGGCCGTTGACCTATCCAGCTTTCATCCTTGATTAATCCGACAGATTTTTCTTCTTATGCTCGTTTTGAGGCAAAATATTTGTCAGATGTGCCGGAGGCAAAGCTGGCAGGAGAAATCGCCTGAACGGACAGCGAGAGTCAGTTCCCGGTGGGAATATCAAGCTCCAGGCCGATCGGGCAATGATCAGAGCCCATGACCTGGGATTCAATCCAGGAGTTTTGGACCCTCTCCCGAAGTTCTTCAGAGACAAAGAAATAGTCGATTCTCCATCCCGCGTTTCTCTTCCTGG
>JBKHIL010000001.1:0-36654 GCA_046538645.1 Desulfovermiculus sp. | reverse complement strand
AAGCCTTTAATCTCCACCGGCCCAAACCGGGCCTTGGGTCCTGGATCTACCCTGTAGATCAGATCCACACATTTTTTCTGTGAATGAAGGCGAAGGACAGGCGAATCTATCTCAGCCAGAACAAAGCCCTGGGATTGAAGCTTACTTTGCAGGAGGGATTTCCCTCTGCGGACAGCATCGGCTTTGGCTCGTGCCCCGGAGGGCAGTTTAAGCTCCTGGCGGGAGGGCAGGTTTACATCTGATAGTGAAGACGAGCGCCAAGGATCGATATTTACTTCACGCACGTGATATGCAGGACCTGGATGGACAGCAAACTCAACCCGGACCGGATCATCGTCCTTGCCAGGATCCACTTTAAGGTCTATGCGGGCATCAAAAAAGCCCTGGGCCTTAAGCACTTCGGTCATCCGGGGCAGGTCATTTTGAGCCCGCCGTTTGACCAGGTTCACTGTAGCCGGAGGATCGTCCTGGTTCTGGACAATGGCAGAAACCTGGCGAAGCTCAGAGATCAGCCCGGAATTCTCAGGATCCTGAAAAGAAACCGTGTACGGGGCCCGCAGCTCAGCAGCCATCAGCCCGGATAAGGTCCCAAAAAAAAGAAGCCCCAGGCCGAATGCCAGCGCAAAGACCGTTGGCAATGACTTATTGAGAAGGGAGAGGGGTCGCAGCATGGAGAGCCTCGTTACCACGCTTAACTTGTCTTTGACGAACTTTCCTGGACAGTGGATGGAGATGTATCCGCCTTTTGCCGTAGGATCTCATAATAGGAAAATATGCGCTTAACATAGCGGACCGGTTCGGTCCCCCGGGCGTAGCCGTACCTGGTTTGGGAATAGTACCTGGGTTGGCTGAGCAAGGGAAGGATTTTAGTCATGGATGACCATTTGTTGGGGTCCAGGCCCTCGTTTTGAGCTAAGCGCTGGGCATCCCGGACATGTCCGTATCCTATGTTGTAACTGGCCAAGGCGAAACGGATCCTTTGGGTATGATCATTTATATCCTTGAACCGGTCATAGAGGTGGGAAAGGTATTTTACTCCGGCATGGATGCTTTGAGCAGGCTCCAGCCGGTTGGCAACACCCATTTCCCGGGCCGTGTTCAGGGTCACCTGCATGAGTCCTTTCACGCCAGTGTAGCTTGAGGCCTGGGGATCGAAGTGAGATTCCTGGTAGACCACAGCAGCAATGAGCCGCCAATCGAATCCGAACGCTTTGGCTTCCTTCTTGATCATACATGCAAAGTCAGGGAGACGGGTTTTAATCCGCTCATGAAATTTTTTGAGATCAACATAATCGAATATGGCCGCATTCGCATAGTAATTGTGATAGATTTGGGCAAATGATCCGTCGTCCTGGGCGGAAACCAAAAACTCGTTGATGGCCTGAAGCAGGGCCTGATCTTGTTTTCGTACCGCCCAGCCCAGGCTTTGCCTTTCCGAGATGGGAAAAGCCATGCGGATCTCAGGAAAGTAGCGGCGGTTGAGCTGCGCTATATTGCTGTCTGCCACAGTAGCCGGGATATCTTTTGCCGCTACCTGGCGGATGAGATCTTCGGTCGGCACATCCCTGTGGAGCACAATGTGCACATCAAGGCCTTGATCCCGCAGCTCCTGAAGGCGCTGTTCATATGATGTGTGTTCCCGCACATGAATGGTCAATCCGTTCAAATCTTCTGTACCTTGAATTGCCGACTGGTCTTTGTGGACAATGACCATTTGCTGCACATCCATGTAGGGAAGGGAAAAGGCGACATGTTCTTGCCTGTTTTCAGTAATTGTCAGACCGGCGGCGATAAAATCGCCTTTCCTTTTTTTCAGAGCCGGGATCATCTGACTCCATCCCGGGGTGACGACGTGCAGGGAAACACCGAGGTGCTCGGCAAAGGCCTGAGCCAGGTCGTACTCAAAACCCATCTTATCGCCCCGGTACATATAATAGGCGTTGGCGTTGTTTTGGGTGATCAGGGTTATCCTTCCCAGGGCCTTGATCTTTTGCAGGGAGCTGATCCGGGCCAGCCGGGTTGGATACCACTGGGCATGCAGGGACTCAGCCTGCAAAGAGGCGGGCAATACAAGAAAACCGGCAATGCATATGCTGGTCACAAAAAAAGAGAAAGCAGAGCACAAAGGCATATTTCGGACAGGAATCAAACACAACCTCCTTGGTCTCATTTTGTAGCCAAAAAGACATGTATTACGTATTACTGCCTGAAAACTATGACAATGTAAAGATGTTACGGCCACACAGGAAAGGTGTTGTCCGGTGTAATGGGCCAGGAGTCTTCGGTCCAGTCTTTTTGTCAGGATCTAGTTCCGGATGCAGGCGGAAAAGAAGTATTCTCCAAGTGGACTGGCAGGATCTGGGAGGTGGATGGAATGCAGACGGCCCAGGCCAGGATTCTCTTGGAGAACGGAATGGATGAGATTTTCATTTTCATCCGGATTAAAGGTGCAGCTGATATACACCAGGCGTCCGCCGGGGGGGAGGATAATCAGGCAGGATTTGAGCAGGGCTTTTTGCAGGCCTACAAGAACCGGAAGATCCTTGGGGCTGCGTTTGGCCTTGATGTCCGGTCTGCGGCTGAGCACTCCCAGACCTGAACATGGAACATCCAGGAGGATGCTTTGGGGTCTGGTCCGGCCCAGAGGCGGGGTGGTGGCATCAGCAGTAAACAGAGGGATGCCCGGCAGGTGAAGCCGGGCAATTTCCTGCTGGCAGGTGAGGACCTTGCGCGGATGGATATCGCTGGCCCACAGGTGAGAGCAGCCCCTTTCCAGCAACTGGCCGGTCTTTAGTCCCCGCCCGGCGCAGGCATCCCAGACCGGCTGCGGCCAGGCAGCTGGAATTTCCCGGTCCAAGGCTTCTTGTGCGGCCAGGCTTTGCCTGGTCAGCAGGCCATGCTGTTCAGCTTTACGGATTTTGATATCCGGCGGTGATGTAAGGGCCAGGCCATTTTGGGTTTGGGCCACCACCGGTGCCAGACTTGATAAATTTGCGTAGAGACGGGACCAGTCTGAGACCCTGGGGTTCAGGCGCAAACCTACCGGCGGAGGGCGCATGCTCTGCTCCAAAAGGGTCTCGGTCTGCAGCATGGAGAAGCTGTGCAGGCAGAGCTTTACGATCCATTCCGGGCAGGCATAATAACGGGACAGGAACCTGCTCGGGCCTGGGTGATCCTGGGCATAGAAATCCCGGTTGAAAAGGGCTTCCTTCTCCCGGCAGACCCGGCGCAGAATGGCGTTGGCCATTTTGGTCAGACCTGAGTTTGCATGCCTTTTGATATGCTCAACATACCAGTGCACAGTGGCAAAGTCGGGGATACGGCTTAAGAAGCAGATCTCGTAAGTTCCAAGACACAGGGCACGCAGGATATGTCCGGGCAAGGAGTTTTTGTTGCGGGATAAAAAATTGGTGACGATAAATTCCAGCCTGAGCTGATAGCGAAAATACCCATAGGCCAGCTGGGCAGTCAGTTGACGGTCAGGTCCGGTGACGGATTTTGAAATCAATATGTGGTTGAGTGCAGCTTGCAGCTCCAGGCCGTGGAGGGTCTGATCAATGACCGTCAAGGCCGCTGTGCGGGCGGAAGGGACTTTTTTGCCGCTCATGAACTGAGGTCCGGGTCATGCCTGGAGACGGTGGCCCTGATTTTGAGGAAAGAGTTCAGCCAGTACCGGACCTGATCCAGGTCCACATTGGTATCCAGGCAGGGGCCATGAGGCCTTTGATTGAGGATGCCGAACACTGGGAGAGGATACGTATCCTGGATCCCCGAGGCCAGATCCCGTTCGCAGGCCACGGCCAGGATGATTTTGGGCCGGGTCTGGACCACGATCCTTCTGGCAATGGTTCCCCCTGTGGCAATGGCCAGATGAACTCCGAATTCTTCGCTTAAGCTGAGGAGCCCGGCGATGGGACATTCCCCGCAGCGGCGGCAATTGGATATATTGTACGTCAGGCGGTACTTGCACCGGCTGTTCTGCAGGCAATGCGGCATGAGCAGGAGAATCTCATCTGGGGAGTAGCGCCTCCCTTCGGCTGTCACCATTTCATTGTTGACTTGAATAAAGGATGCCCGGACCTTTTCCTGAGAAATTCCCATGATTTTGCCCACCAGGGTCATGAGGGGCAGGAAGCATTTGATTGTTATGCCCCGAATTTTTCGGGAGAAAAGAATGGGACGTTTGCAAAGGATATTTAAGATCAGGGCCAAGGTGGACCAGAGGATCAAGGCAGCGGTCAGAAGCAAAAGACCGCCTAAGAACCAGGGAGCCAGGGGGTGGACGGCGGAGAGTCCGACATAGGGAATAAGCCAGGCCAGGGCCAAAAGAAGGACCACAAGCAGGCTGGTTCCAGAGAGCAGGCCGATGAATACTCTTTTTTTGGACTCAAAGGTGTCCACAAGGGCATCATTGAGCGGGGTGTGGCGGTGAAATGCGGAACCGGTCATGAGTGGGCCTGCCTGAAGATCGAAGTCCCTGTATTTAGAGATAATCAAAAAAAACGTGCCTGGTTCTGTGAAGTCAGGTAGCCGCACGAAAAGGATGCAGCGGACATGGCCCGCCGTGAGCTCGGCTTTATGGTCTGGATCAGATAGTAACGATCAGAACATGCGATGCGCAGGACATCGTTTTCTTTGTGCTCAATGGTGCCTGGTGCTGTTTGAGGACGAATCCGCGATCCAATCTGTCCGGGAAAAAGATGAACCGTCAAGGGGCTGGAACCAGAGCAGAGTTGAATGTTTGTAAACGCCCCGGGCCAGGGGTGCATGGCCCGAATATGGTCGTGGACCTTTCGGGCAGGCTGGTTCCATATGACTCTGCCTTCTTCCTTGCTCAGCTTGGGCGCATAGGTGGCTTGGCTTTCGTCCTGGGGAACAGCAATAATATCAAGCTCCTGAAAACGATTGAGGGTCTGGATCAGGCATTCTCCTCCCAGTTGGGCCAGCTTGTCGTGCAGGGTTGCTGCGGTGTCATACAAATCAATAGCCAGGGCCCGCTGCATGAGCAAAGGACCGCAGTCCAGCCCGGGACGCATGGACATGATGCTGATTCCGGTCACTGGTTCCCCGTCGGCCAAGGCGCGCTGGATTGGTGCGGCTCCGCGGTATTTGGGCAAAAGTGACGCGTGGACATTTAATGCCCCATAGCGGGCAATGTTGAGGATCTGGGACGGAAGGATCAACCCGTAGGCGGCCACAAGCAGAAAGTCAGGAGCTAGAGAAGACAGATATTCTTGTACGTCTTGGCTGGAGAGTCGGGAGGGTTGCCATACAGACTGTCCGGCCTTTTCAGCCGCGATCTTGACCGGGGAGGCGCTCAGCTTGCGACCCCTGCCCCTGACCCGGTCGGGCTGGGTTATAACTGTTTGAATATTTGTCAAAGGGCGGTGAAGAAGATGCCCGAGAATGGTGGCTGCAAACTCGGGCGTGCCCATAAAGATGACATTTAGCTGCCCTGCCATTTGCGAACTTTTTTCTCGTACAGGTTTCGTTTCAATCGACTGGCATGGTCCAAAAGCAGGGTGCCCCGCAAATGGTCAATCTCATGCTGCAGGCATATGGCCAAAAGGCCATCAGCCTCTATCCTCTGGGGCTGGCCTTCAAGATCCCTTCCAGTGACAATGACCTGGGCCGACCGTTTGATCTTGCTCTTAAACTCCGGAAGACTGAGGCATCCTTCTTCAAACTCGGTCTCTCCTTCCTGATGTTCTATCTGCGGATTAAGGAGCACATTGAGTTCGGTCCGGGATTCGGGACCAGAAATGTCTACAGTGATCAAACAGCAGGAGTGACCCACCTGGGGGGCGGCCAGGCCAATACCCTGCTTTTCATACATGGTTTCGACCATGTTCCGGGCCAGGGTCCTGACCTCGTCGGTGATCTCTTCCACCGGCTTCGCCTCCCTGCTCAACACGGGATGGGGATACGTCTTTATATCCATAATCATAATAATTCTAACAGAAAATTCAGACTCTCTCAATTGTTTGTTTGCTGCAAACGCAGTCCCAGTTCCCGCAGCTGGGCTGAGGATACAGTCCCTGGGGCCTCTGTGAGCAGGCAGGTGCCCTTCTGGGTTTTGGGAAAGGCGATCACATCCCGAATGGAAGAGGCATTGCTTAAGATCATTATCAGGCGGTCAAAGCCGAAGGCAATGCCTCCATGCGGCGGCGGGCCGTACTCGAGGGCCTCCAGCAAGAAACCGAACTTGGATTCTGCCTCCTGTTCGTCAATTCCCAAAGCGTGTAGCATCTCTTTTTGCACCTCTGGACGGTGAATACGAATGGAGCCTCCGCCTACCTCGCTTCCGTTGATGACCAGATCGTAGGATCTCGCCCTGGCCTGCTCCGGATGGGAGGTTAAAAGGTGAATGTCCTCTTCCCTGGGAGAGGTGAAGGGATGGTGGCAGGCCTCCCAGCGTTTGTCTTCCGTGTTCCATTCCATAAGCGGGAAATCGGTTATCCATACCGGGGCAAAGGTATCTTGGGGAATGTAAGCAAAGCGGTGGCCCATTTTTAAGCGCAGGTTGCCCAGGGCAGCATTTACCATTTCCATCGGTCCGGCCTGAAAAAAGACGATATCACCGGGTACGAGATTTAAAGCTTCCTGAAGACCTTTTTGTTCCTGGGAACTCAAAAATTTGGCAATAGGCGATTGCCATTCCGTGTCCTTGATCTTGATCCAGGCCAGGCCCTGCGCGCCGTAAATTTTGACAAAATCTGTTAAGTCGTCAATTTCTTTGCGGGTCAGAACATCTCCGCCAGGAACACGCAGGGCCTTGACCATTTCAGCCTGAGCAAAGAGCCGAAACTCTGAACCGCGAACAACCTGGGTCACATCCTGCAAAAAAAGATCAAACCTGGTGTCCGGGCGGTCAACACCGTAATCGCGCAGAGCCTGGGCATAAGTCATGCGGGCAAAAGGAGTGGGCAGGACCCGGCCCGCGACATCCTGAAACATGGTGGATACCATGTCTTCGGCCACAGCCATGACCTGCTCCTCGTCTCCAAAGGACATTTCCAGATCAATCTGGGTGAACTCAGGCTGCCTGTCAGCACGCAGGTCCTCATCCCGAAAGCAGCGGACAATCTGGTAGTAACGGTCCAGGCCGCCCATCATGAGCAGCTGCTTAAAGAGCTGAGGACTTTGGGGCAGAGCAAAGAAATGGCCCTGGTTCACCCGGCTCGGGACCAGGAAGTCACGGGCCCCTTCCGGAGTGCTCCGGGTCAAAACCGGGGTCTCGACTTCCAAAAAGTCCTGGGAGTTGAGATATGAGCGTACACTTTGCGCCGCTTTATGACGGAGAATGATATTGGAGGTGAGATGCGACCGCCTGAGGTCCAGGTAGCGGTATTTAAGCCGGAGATTTTCTGAGACATCAATTCGGTCTTCGATGAGAAATGGTGGAGTCTTTGAACGGTTCAGCAGCTTCCATTCCTCAACCACCACTTCTACATCTCCGGTGGGCAGATTCGGATTATGCATCCCTTCAGGACGGAAGCGAACCAGGCCCTGGATGGCAAGGACATATTCTGTGCGTAGAACATGCGCTTCCGCATGGGCCCGGGCGTTTGAGTCAGGGGAAAAGACCACCTGCGTCAGGCCGCGGCGGTCCCTGAGGTCGATAAAAATCAGTCCTCCGTGGTCTCGTCTGTATTGTACCCAGCCCATGAGACATACCTGGCGGCCGATATCAGCTGAAGAAAGCTGACTGCAGTGATGAGTGCGCTGCCAGCCACCAAGGCCGGTGAGCAGATCTGAAGCTTTCATATCAGGCATATGAGGGTCTCTTTGTGTCCTTTTTTTATTCCATGCGTTATGAGCTGACGCCAAGGGCTGCCCCCAGCTCAGATTGAGAGCAGGTACGTTGATCGCCGCTTTGCATGTCCTTGACCACAATGGTCTTGTTCTTCAATTCTTCTGTGCCCAGCAAGAGACAAAAGCGGGCTTTGAGTTTATTGGCTAAGCGCAGTTGGGATCTCGGACCTCTGGCTTCAAAGCTGACCTCCCCATGAAGTTTGTGCTCTCGAAGCTCAAGGGCCAGAATCTGACCCTGATCCAGGGCGGCCGGATCAAGAACAGCCAGGTAGAAATCCGGGCCTGATTCCTGCGGATAATCCATGAGCAAAGCCAGTCTTTCCATACCGCAGGCAAATCCGATGCCTGGACAGGATGGACCTCCCAACTGCTGCACGAGTCCATCGTAACGGCCACCGCCGGCTACGGATGATTGCGCTCCGATATCTCTGGATATGACCTCAAAGGTGGTCCGCTGATAATAGTCCAGGCCTCGCACCAGGCGGGAGTCAAGGACGTAAGGAATAGCGCAGGCCTGCAATACCTTTTGGACCGAGTCAAAGTGGGCCTGGCACTGTGCGCAGAGGTGCTCTCCGATCTTTGGTGCCTGTTCGGCGGTTTTCTGGCAGCCCGGGACCTTGCAATCCAGGATGCGTAAAGGGTTTGTATGCTGTCTGCGCTGACAATCCGGGCACAAATCCTGGGTTGGCTGAGTAGCCAGGAACTTTTGCAGGCGGCGGGAAAAATCAGGCCGGCACTGGGGACAGCCCAGTGAGTTGAGGTGGAGCTCCAGATTGGCCAGTCCGAGCTGGTGCAGATAGCGCCAGAGCATTGCAATGAGTTCAGCGTCAGCCTGCGGGGAGTGGGTGCCGAAAAGTTCAGCATTGACCTGGTGGAATTGGCGCTGGCGGCCCTTCTGCGGACGTTCGTACCGAAACATTGGCCCGAAGGTAAACACTTTGGTGGTCTGCTCCCGGGAGTACATGGCATTGTCCAGGTAGGCCCTGGCAACTCCGGCTGTGGCTTCCGGCCGCAAAGTGAGCAGCCGGCCTTTGCGGTCTGGAAAGGTGAACATTTCTTTTTGAACAATATCAGTTTCTTCACCGATGCTCCGGGCAAAGAGCTCGGTCTTCTCCAGAACCGGAACCCGGATCTCCCGATAGCCGTAAGCGGAGAAAACTGCTCTGGCCGTATCTTCCATGTACGTGTATTTTGACACTTCAGGCCATATGAGGTCGGTAAACCCTTTGATCTTGCTGATCTGGTGCATAGCGGCATATCTTGTGATGGAAAAATGGGAAGGAGGTCATCCTCCACATGGGAGGCAAACGTAGACAAATCAAAAAGACTTCCTTAGACCAAACCGGTGGTGTTGTCAAAACGTGAGGGCTGATTTTTGATAAAGCAGCAGGTCAAGAATCAAAGTTTAGGTACAGAAAAAGGAGGACATGAGATGAAAGCCGTTGCCTTGATAGGGAATAAGAAGTCGGGAAAAACCAGCCTGGCTCTTGAACTCTGTACGTATTTTCAAGCCCAGGGGCTCAAGGTTGCAGCAGCAAAGTACTCAAGTCACGGATTTGAACGTCAAGATACGGACACGGCCCGGCTTTTGGGGCAGGCTCAGGCTGTGGTAGGCATAAGCCCCAACGAGAGTCAGATCCTCTGGCCCAGGAAAAAATTTTTAATGGATCTGGTTCCCTTGCTTCAAGCTGATGTACTCGTGGTTGAAGGGGGCAGGGATCTTGCCGTCATGCCTCGCATTGTGCTTCCCAAAAACACAGGACAAGATGATCGGGTCTTGGATCCGGAACTGGCCCTTGCAGCCTGGAAGCGATCTCTCGATGGCGATGTGCCGGTTCTAGAGACCATTGAGGATTTGGGACAGCTGGTCCTGGAGCGCGGGTTTCTCCTGCCTGGTCTGGATTGCGGCTCCTGCGGACGAGAGAATTGCGGGCAATTGGCCAGAGATATCGTGCGCAAAAAGGCCAGCCCGGATGACTGTCAGGCCCTCCAGGGGACCATGAGCATTCGGGTCAACGGTCAGCCCCTGGGGCTGAATCCCTTTGTGGAGAGCATTATTTCGGGTGGAATTCAAGGCATGCTGGCCCAGCTCAAAGGCTATGCACCAGGCCGGATAGAAATCAGCATGGAGTCGGGGACATGAAAAACGATTTCTTCGAGGTTCAAAGTGTCGAGGCCTGTGAGCACATATTGAGATCTTTTGCCCCTGTTCCGGATATAGAGAAAGTGGGCCTGGATCAGGCCCTGTCCCTGGTTACAGCCCGGGATATCCGGGCGGAGGAAGATCTGCCTGCATATTCAAGATCGAGCATGGACGGGTACGCGGTTCGTGCCAGAGACTGTTTCGGGGCCGGAGAAAGCAACCCGGTCTACTTGAGCCTCAAGGCTCAGCTGGCGGTTGATGAATCTCCGCAAATGTCTCTGAACCCTGGGGAGTGCGCGGAAATATTGACCGGGGGAACTCTGCCCTCAGGAGCAGATGCCGTGGTCATGGTTGAACATACCCGTCAGATTGCTGAAGATGAAATCGAGGTTTTCAGGTCCCTTGGCCCGGGGGACAATATCATGCTCAAAGGAGAGGACTGCAAGAGCGGAGAGATTGCACTAGGGGCCGGAAAGCGGCTGAGGCCCCAGGATCTCGGAGTCCTGGCCGCTTTAGGGCACAGCCGGGTCGATGTCTTCCGCCGCCCCAGGGTGGCCATTCTGTCGACAGGGGATGAGCTGGTTCCTGTGGAGGAAAAGCCAGTTCCAGGAAAGATACGGGATGTCAATTCCACAACCCTGGCAGCCTGGTGTTCCCGGGCCGGTGCAGAGCCCTGGATCATGGGCATTGTTCAGGATCAGCAGCAGGACCTGGAACAGGCTGTGGCTTATGCTGCCAATCAAGCAGACTGCGTTCTCCTTTCCGGGGGGAGTTCGGTTGGCACCCGGGATTTGAGCATTGCGGTCATTTCCGCTCTGCCCCAAGGACGGGTCTTGGCCCATGGTATTGCACTCAGCCCGGGAAAACCCACTATACTGGCTGCAAATGGACAGACTCCCGTCATCGGACTGCCGGGACAGGTCACCTCAGCTCAAGTTGTCATGTATGTATTGGGCCTGCCTTTTCTGGCCCATCTGGGAGGTGAGGACCAGGCCTTTGATCGCTCCAGGCAGGCCAGGGTATGGGCCAGGGTAAACCGCAACATCGCCTCACAGCAGGGGCGGGAAGACTACATTCGGGTCAAGCTGACCCAGGATGGGAAAGGCACACTCTGGGCCGAACCTGTGCTGGCTAAGTCCGGTCTGCTGCGCAGTCTGCTCCATGCGGATGGCCTCTTGAGGATTCCGGCCCAGATGGAGGGGGTCTTAGCCGGGGGGACACATGAAGTGTGGCTTGTGTAAATGACTGCGGAGAACATGCCCGGTTTCTTGAGGCCGAAGCTGAGGTTCGGTCCCGCTGCGAGCAGGGAGTGGAGGGTTTGGGTCTACTTTGGGCCCAGGCAGGCAGCGGGGTGAGGACATGATCTGCGGTCATATCCAGGCGTAAGGCGGCATAGGCCCCAAAAATATTGGGGAAGAGCATACTGTTTAAGGTTCGGCACAAAGGATTTGATTGCCACGAGGTGTAGGGTCCGGGAAGAATGCCACCCTGGGCGCACAGCGGTCGAGATCCCAGATTGCGACCGACAAAGGCCTTCATGGAGGGCCAGGACCACCACCGAACCGGTTTGGAACAAGATGCTGATGCATTGGCCCTGGGCAAGGTCAAGGCATACAGGGAGTGCTTATTTAAAAAGCTGATCAAGATCTCTTTTGCACATACCCGGGCCGCCTCTTGGAGTACATGCGAAGGCTGCGGGCAATAATCCAGGGCGGTGATAAGCAAGACATAGTCAAATGACTTGTCCTCAAATGGCAGATCGGCTGGGTGGGCCAAATGCAATTCAGCCCGGCGGCCTATCCTGGTCCGGGCCTTATGGACATCGTCCGGATTTGAGGCGCTTGCACTGAGATCAAACCCAGCTTCCCAGAAGGATTCTAATAGCAGTCCGTTCCCGCACTCGATCTGGAGAACCTTGCGGTGCCGTCGGCGCCAATCTGAGGCCAGGTGGAGCAAGAAGTGTTTTTCCTGCTTCAGGCCAAACCGCCCACAGGGCTCGCGTTCCCAGGCAGCCAGGCGTTTTGTAGGTGTACTGTATTGCTGCATATGCCTCCAGATTTTCGGCTGGACTCCTCCCGTGCAGGACGCACCGGGAGTGCATGCTATGTGATTTTTTGAAATACCGCCCCGTGAGCGGCTGAGGTCACATGCTGAGCGTATCGGCGCAAAAAGGCCGAATCCACCGGCTTTGTGCGGGGGACAAATGCCTTTCGCCTGGTGTCGAGTTCGCTCTGGTCAACCATAAGCTGCAGTGAACGTTCAGGGAGGTCGATTTTGATGCGATCCTGATTTTGGATCAGACCTATAGGCCCGCCACTGGCCGCTTCCGGGGACACGTGCCCTATGGCCGCCCCTCTGGTCCCGCCACTGAATCTTCCATCTGTAATCAAGGCCACATCCCGGTCTAGACCCATACCGGCGATAGCCGATGTCGGGGTGAGCATCTCTCGCATTCCCGGACCACCTTTAGGGCCTTCATACCGGATGATCACAATATGACCAGCCTTGATTTCACCGTTGAGTATGGCCTGTGTGGCCTCTTCTTCACTGTCAAACACAATGGCCTGTCCTTCCCGGACCCGCATTTCCTCGGCCACTGCCGCCTGTTTGACCACGCATCCGTCCGGAGCCAGGTTTCCATAGAGCACAGCAATTCCCCCCTGGGTATTATAGGGGGCGTCAACATGCCTGATCACGTCGGGATTGAGGATCTTGGAGTTTAAGGAGCGCAAATTGGTCTCAACCTGTTGCCCGGTGACTGTCTGGCAGTGACCATGGATCAGTCCGGCTTGGGCCAGTTCGGACATCACGGCTGGTATTCCCCCGGCCTGATGCAGATCCTGGATGTGGTGACTCCCGGCAGGTGAGAGACGGCACAGATTGGGAGTCGACCTTGAAACCCGGTCAAAGACCTCCAGCGTTAAGTCAATGCCGGCTTCAGCAAAGATTGCCGGCAAATGCAGGACAGTATTTGTCGATCCGCCCAGAGCCATATCTACGGCTACCGCGTTATGTACACTGTCCTGAGTGACGATATCCCGGGGGGTGATGTCTTGCTCCCACAGGGACATAACTTGCATCCCGGCCTGTTTGGCCAGCCTGATTCTGGCGGCTTCCACTGCCGGAATGGTCCCGTTCCCAGGAAGAGCCAATCCAATGGCTTCGGTCAGGCAGTTCATGGAATTCGCAGTAAACATGCCGGAGCAGCTTCCGCATCCCGGACAGGCGCTTTGCTCCAGTTCGGCCAAGGTCTCGGGGGACATGGATCCACGCTTGACTTGACCCACAGCCTCGAAAACACTGATCAGGTCCACAGCCTGGCCCTGATGGGAGCCCGCTAGCATGGGACCGCCACTGATACAAAGAGATGGTATGTTCAGGCGCAGCATGGCCATGAGCATCCCCGGGACTATCTTGTCGCAATTGGGAATAAGAACCAAAGCGTCAAAGGGGTGGGCCGTGGCCATGAGCTCAATAGAATCAGCAATGATTTCCCGGCTGGGAAGGCTCATGCGCATACCCTCGTGATTCATGGCCAATCCATCGCACACTCCAATAGCCGGAAATTCCATGGGTACGCCCCCGGCCATCCGCACTCCTGCCTTGACCGCGTTCGCGATTTTGTCCAGATGAATATGACCAGGGACCACTTCGCTCGCAGCATTCACCACGCCCACTAGGGGACGATGGATCTCATCCCTGGTCAGTCCGAGGGCATGCAGTAAAGAACGGTGCGGACCTTTTTCCAGCCCAGAGGTCATTTTTTCACTGCGCATGGGAAACACTCCTTTCATATTTATTAAAACAGAGGTGTCTGAGTAAAGACATGCTGCTGACATACGAAGGCTTGAGTGGTCAAAACTCTTCCTACAACCCTTGACTGTGGATGGCAAGGACAGAACTCAGGCCAGTCACTGCAGCGGCACACAGGAATGCGGACAGGATTTCCGTCCCGGACAGAAACGGGCAGGACCAGTAAAAAGGAGGAGAAGAGAGGACCTCGATTGCTTGAAGCTGAACCAGCTTGAGACCTCCAATAGCCAGCAGGGTTGCTGCACAGGTCAGGGCCAGCATCCGAAACAGAACCGGAGCGTGGCAGGCCCAGCGAGTGGCACCGATGAGGCGCAGGACCAGGATGTCCTCATGCAGCCTGTGCAGACTGAGTCGAACAGTATTGGCCAGGATAACAGCCTGGGTTAAAAGCAATGCAGAGATCAGCGGCCAGACAATGGTCAGGGAGATACGTTTCCAGGACTGTGCTGCATTGATCTCAAGGGGGTTGCTGTGCACCTGGTCCACCCCTGGCAGTGCTTCTATTTGCTGCACAAGTTCGGCCGCTGTTAAGTTCTGGGAAATATTGGCCTGGATAACAGCTGTAGGGGGCAAAGGGTTGTGTTCCTTGAGCCAGGACAGCTCCATACTCTTCCCGATATCGGCCTGCATTTTTTGGAGAGCCTGGGCTGGGGTGAAGGTGTCAACCCTGTCCACAGATGGAAGCCGCCGGGCCTGCTCCCAGGCCTGGCGGACCTGATCCATGGTCCGGTCAGGTTTCCAGAAGACCTGTATCTGAATATCTGCGGACTGGGATACAATCTGGGAATGAATGCATTTGGCACCCAAAAAGGCGCACAAAGCCAGGAACATGATGAGTCCCACTCCCAGAAAGGCGAGGATTTGCTCGGTGCGGATGTATTTCCAGCTGATGAGATCAGACCCCAGAAGTCGAGACAGCATGCTCCTCTCCTTGAAGAATTCCCTGATCAAGATGCACAACGCGCGCCTGGGGCATGGCCTGAATCAGGCTTTGATCATGTGTGGCCAGGATCATGGTCGTGCCGTGAACATTGAAACGTCCAAAGATGTCCAGGAGGCGGAGGGAGTAATCAGGGTCCAGATTGCCTGTAGGTTCATCGGCCAGAAGGACTCTGGGGTTGGTGACAATGGATCTGGCAATGGCCACCCGTTGTTGTTCTCCTCCGGAAAGACGGCCGCAGGAGATGTCCTCTTTTCCCTGCAATTGTAATCCGCGCAGGACAGCATTGACTCTGCGCTGTATAAGATCTCTGGACATACCGCGAATGACCAGGGGCAGGGCAATGTTTTCCCGAACACTGCGCGCAGGCAATACCATAAAATCCTGAAAAACCACGGAAACTTCCCGGCGTAAGGAGTGCAGGCGCCGGGGAGTCAAAGATTTGAGGTCGTACCCGGCAATTGTGGCCACTCCCCGTTGAACAGGCAGGGAACCGTGCAACAGGCGCAGGAGGGTCGTTTTACCCGCCCCGGAAGGTCCGGTCAGAAAGATGAACTCTCCTGGGAAGACATCCAGGAGGATATCTTTTAAGGCCCAGAACGAAGCAAAGGCATGTGATACATGCCGGAGTCGAATTATGGGTGATTCATGCATGATCATCCAGTGATTGGTTCGGACCGCCGGGAGCCGAAAGTCTCCCAGCCCCAGGTTCTTTGCTGTTTTTCAAAAAGCCATGATCCCTATGTTTCACGTGAAACATGAATCCGGGTCCACGCCGAGTTTGCGGATCAGGTGCCAAAGCTCATCTTCTGAAGAATAGGCCAGTGTGATGCGCCCCTTGTTCTTTTGCCCGGTGATACGTACGCCGGCCTCCAGTCTCTGGGTCAAGGCCTGCTGCAAGGCAGAGCGGGACGCATCAAAGCCGGTCTGGGGCAAAGCCTGGGCGGTCTGGGGCTGAATGCTGGCCGGAAAGCGACCATTGGCTTTCCAAAAAGCCACCGCATGTTCCATCTGGCGCACTGTGAGCTGGCGGCTTTCAGCAGCCTGAAAAAGAAAATTGCGGGCATCTTCATCAGCTACAGCAAGCAGGGTTCTGGCCTGTCCGGCACTTATTCTGGATTCAGAGAGAGCGGTGAGGATTTCCGGTGACAAATGCAGCAAGCGCAGGCTGTTGGCGATTGCAGAGCGGCTGCGGCCCAGGCGCCGGGCGAGTTCGTCCTGAGAGATGTGCAGCTGTTCCTGCAGACGGCCCAGGGCCTGAGCTTCTTCCACCGGATTGAGGTCCTGGCGCTGCAGGTTTTCAATCAGCCCTATGACCAGAGCTTCACTGTCAGTGATCTCGCGGATCAGGACAGGGACATGGCTCTGTCCGGCCAGCCGGCTGGCCCGCCACCGCCGTTCGCCGGCGATGATTTGGTAGCAGTCCGGCCTGCTGGGGTGGAGACGAACGAGCAGGGGCTGTAAAAGGCCTTGCTCGGCTATGGACTGGGCCAGCTCGCGCAGCCCTTCCTGGGAATATGTTTGACGCGGCTGATTGGGATTTGGTTCAATTTGGTCCAGGGGCACACTGTGCAGTCCATGCGCACTCTTCTCTTGCGCCTGGGCCTTTGGTGCATTAAAAAGTGCCTCCAGTCCCTTGCCCAATCCACGGGTTGAACCTGGCATGGGCCATACTCCTTATTCCTGCGGTGTATTGGTAGACGTAATTCATCTCTTTGGGCACTATGCCCGTGGGACATAAATCAGGTCCCTTGGTGCACAAAGTCTCTACCTGAAATTGAGGAGATTGAAAACATGGCAGATCCAAGAAGCGGTGTCCAGACCCTGTATTCCGGATCAGGAGATGAAGTCGGTGTGTATATTCCGGCGGATGTATGGGCTGAGGTGAAATCCGAAGTGCTCCCCTGCCTACAAAAAGCCCACAAGCGCCTGCAGGGGATGAAGCATCAGGCTGAACCCATGCAGGACTGGGAACTTTTGGTCAGCAATTGGGACTTTCGGTATCCTGTGAACAGGGAGGTAGTCTGCGGGCAGTGCGGCAGCAGCACCTCCAACTGGGAAGAGGATGATCCGCGCAAGTTCCGGCTCAAGGCGGCCAGTTTAGGTGGACTGGTGGTTTTTGAGTGTCAGAAATGCCGATCCAGAGTGACGAAACGTCACTTCAAGGACACAATAAAGATGGAAACCACCCCCATACAGGGGACATGAGCATTTGGAATTTTCAGTTCTGCCTGAGAGTATTTCAAGGGCGAGCAACCGGACAATCAGGCTGCGGCAACTACGCCCTGTCCACCCAGGATCTCCTGCCCCAGCTTGAGATAGGCTTGCGAGCCTGCAGATTTACAGTCGTAGCACAGGGCTGGAAGCCCATGGCTTGGTGCTTCGGAGAGCCGTACATTCCGGGGGATGATGCTGGTAAAGACCTTGTCCTGAAAGTAGGATCGCACTTCGCGTTCCACCTGATGCGAAAGCTTGTTTCTGCGGTCGAACATGGTCAGAACCACCCCAAGGAGGTTGAGGGGAGAATTGAGTCGGCTCTTGACCAGTTCATAGGTGCGCATGAGATGGGCGATGCCTTCTAAAGCATAATATTCGCACTGCAAGGGGATGAGCAGGTGAGTGGCAGCGCATAGGGCGTTGACAGTAATCAAGCCCAGCGAAGGCGGGCAGTCCAGGAATACATAGTCATAATCGGCTGCTATTTGAGTGAGACAGTCCTTGAGGTAATATTCACGGCCGATCTTTTCCACGAGCTCGAGTTCAGCCGCTACCAGGTCCTGAATAGAGGGAAGGACAAAAAGATAGGGCAGTGTGGTGGCATAGACCATGTCCCTAGCCTGCTCCGGATGAAAGAGGGCCTGATACACCGTTCCCTGATCATGGGTGGGCTGGATATTCAGTCCGCTTGTTGCGTTGGCCTGGGGATCGCAATCCACCAGGAGAACTTTTTTCTCCATGGCCGCCAGAGACGCGGCCAGGTTGATGGCGGTTGTTGTTTTGCCTACCCCGCCTTTTTGATTGGCTACGGCAATGATGGTTTGCATGAAAATACCCCTCTTTCCGGCCAGTTAAGCCTTTTCCTGCAGCGGCTTGAATGCCGTTATCATTGATATGTCTGGGACATGTTGCTGCGTTCTTGATTGCAACGCACCACGAGCGCAACGCATCCCTTTGCGGTTCATAAGGATATTGCGTGTGACTGTGAGAACCAGGGTCCTCTCATGGCCGCCCAATCCTGAATGTGAATCCGGGTCTCGGCATATTGAGGTTTCGTATCGTTCGCTTTGCACCTATTCCGGTTTGAATGTGCGATGGCAATATGTTTTAGCCTCTTCCAGGGAATCAATCAAGGGGATGGTCTCTTGAACCTCTTTGTGCCGAACGCTCTGCAAGAGTTCCTGAGCCAGATGCAAAAAATCGTCAGCTTCAAAGGCCCATTCTTCCTGAGCATAGGTCTGCATATGGCTACAGAGGCGGACGAGCTGTTTGACATCTCCCTCATCTGGGAGATCGCCTTCAGCAGATGTCTTTTTGATTTTGGTAAACACTGTATCCATCTCGTTCTTGATGTGTCGTAAGCGCATCCTTGTTCCCTCCGCAACAATTGTGGCGCGATTTATAAGGAGTGATAATACCAGAGATACCAATGAACAAATTCCTGTATTCCTTGTTCAACCGGGGTATTGGGGCAGAAACCGACATCATCTTGCAGGTCCTGAACATCGGCATAGGTTCGGGGAACATCTCCCGGCTGAAGGGGGAGATATTCCTTACGCGCCTCCCGGCCTAAACAGGTTTCCAGAGCCTGAATGAAGTGCATCAGCTGTACGCTGTTATTGTTGCCAATATTATATAATTTGTACGGGGCGAGGCTGGAAGAAGGGTCAGGGGCGCTGCTGTTCCAGGATGAGTTCGGACTGGGCACCCGGTGAATAACCCGCACGATACCTTCCACAATGTCGTCAATATAGGTGAAGTCTCTTTCCATCCGCCCGTAATTGAATACTTGAATGGGCCGGTCCTTGAGTATGGCTTCAGTAAACAGGAAAAGGGCCATATCCGGCCTTCCCCATGGGCCGTAGACGGTAAAAAATCTCAGTCCTGTGCAGGGCAGATTGTACAGGTAACTGTACGTGTGGGCCATAAGTTCGTTGGCCTTTTTGCTGGCAGCATACAGGCTGATAGGGTGGTCGACATTGTCATGAACACTAAAGGGCAGAGTGGTGTTCAGGCCATAGACTGAGCTGGAGGAGGCAAATACCAGATGTTTCACCTCATTTTGCCGACAGCACTCCAGAATATGGCCAAAACCGACCAGGTTGGTGTCTATATAGGCCTCTGGGTTGGTCAGGCTGTAGCGGACTCCGGCCTGGGCGGCCAGGTTGACGACGCAATCAAAGGAGTGTCTGGCAAACAGATCGCGCAGCTCATTTTTTTGCTCCAAGGCGCAGGTCACAAACTCAAAGCGGGGTGATTGACAGAGTTGGTGCAGGCGATCTTTTTTGAGCTCCACAGAGTAATACGGACTGAGGTTGTCCAGTCCAAGCACACTATGTCCATCAGCGGTCAAGCGCCTGGCTAAATGGTACCCAATAAACCCAGCTGCTCCGGTGACCAAAATATGCATGCAAACTCCTTTTGATTTTCCCCTTGTGGAAAATGCCCGCGAGAGGCAATCAAGCTCCCGGGACCGGGCCTCCAGGGCCTGAGCGGGAAGGGCCGCCTTTTAAACGGTTACTCTGCAATGGACTCAGCGGACACAGCATATTCCAGGTCAGATTTTTCATATCCCGGTTATTGGGCAGCATATCCTCAGGACCGGGAACATGGACTACCTGCAGCCCGTCCTTGGTGCTTGAAAATCCAAGTCCGAGGCCCTTGTCTGGAAATAAGGTCTGAAAGGCCTTTGTTCCGAAGATGACCACAAGCTCGGCCTGTAAGGCCTGGATACCGGACCAAAAGAGATCTAAGTGCGCTGTATGGGTTTGGCCGTCAAAAGCTGAAAGGGGCCAAAAGGCCACACTCCCCCTGGGCCAGCGCAGCTGGGACAGGATGGCCTTGAACAGCTGCTGGCGCTCAAGGCACGGGGCTGGTCCCAGATCTTCGGACAGCTGCCAGTAGGTCCAGACCATGGTGTACGGGGGGCGAAGCTTTTTCCACACCTTGGACCATGGGGGCGGAAATCGTTGATCGGGATGCACTTCCTGGGCTGGGTCTTCTTCTTTGACTGCCCGGGTGTCCTGCCTGGACGGTTCACGGATATCATCTGCAGGGAGAAGATAGCTGATGCCAGCCTGGTAGAGAGCCAGAAAACCCTGAGGTATGTTTAGTTCGCGCAGATCAAGTCCCATATCTTCCAGGCCACATCAGCTTTGCTCATGCTGTGCAGGGGATGGCTTTGTCCGCCGGGGAAAAAGACGGTAACACTATTGGTAGGTGAGCCAAACCCTGTTCCTAGTTGGGTGATACGATTGGCTACGATGCAGTCAAGTTTCTTGCGGGCCAGCTTCTGCAAAACCAAGGGTTCATACTCGGTTTCAGACTCAGCGGCGAATCCGATCAGGATCTGGTGCGGTTTTTTTTGTTCCCCCAGGGCGCGCAAGATATCCGGATTGGAGGAAAAAGAGATATTGAGTTCTCCCTGCAGACTGTTTTTTTTGAATTTATGATCAGAGAACGCCGTGGGCCGAAAATCGCAAACCGCTGCCGCCATGCATCCGATGTCAGTCCCAGGCCAGAGGTCAAGGCAGGCCTCGTTCATCTCCCGGGCCGAACAGACCCGGGTGCAGGGAATTGCCTGCGGCAGCCACTGCTCGGTTGGGCCGCAGACGCAATGGACCTCGGCGCCCCGCAGCCAGGCGGTGAGGGCCATGGCCGCTCCCATTTTGCCGGACGAGGGATTGGACCAGAAGCGGACCGGGTCCCAGAATTCGCGGGTTGGTCCGAGATTGATCAGGATCTTGCGCCCCTGCAGGTCTGATGTGGCCATGCAGCGCAGAGTGTTCCATATCAGTTCAGGACCGCTGGCCAGCCGGCCGGTCCCGTGATCTCCACAGGCAACGTGTCCACTGTCAGGGGAAATGATGGTCATATTGTCGCGCTGACTCAGGCGGCGGACATTTTCCTGTGTGGCTTCGGCTTCCCACAGGTTAGGATTCATGGCTGGGGCAATAACCACTGGGCATGGGGCAGCTAAAAGCTGGCAGGAAAGCATGGTATCGGCCAGGCCGTTGGCCATTTTGGCCAGTGTATTGGCACTGGCCGGCGCGACCAAAAAGGCCCGGCTGGTCTGACCGGGTTCCAGGTGCGCATAGACACTGTCCCGGGGAGCAAAAAGCTCGGTGTATACCGGATCTGCGCCAAGGGCAGTCAAGGCCAGCGGGGTGATAAACTGAGAACCAGCCTGGGTGAGTGTGGCCCCCACCTGAAGACCAAGACTCTGAAAGCTGCGACACAGGTCCAGGGCCTTGTATGCAGCAATACTCCCGCAAATGCCGATATGCAGCCTGAAGTGCAGTGGAAATGAGAGGTGGTAGTGTTCAGGAATCATGGAGTCAATACTCTTTCCGAGATACCGGATTCGCTCACTGACATGGCCGGACTGACCCATATTTCCAAGCGGGTGGTAAAGCGGCCTTTCCGGATCCGAATCACACTTACTTTCTCTGATTTTTCAAAAACCAGGAGATAGTGGCCGTACTTGAAATAACTCAGCGGTTTCCAGCCTTCACTGGGCATGGCGCTTAGATAAAATGAAAACAGGGAAACTGGATCCACCCATCCGGTGTAGACCAGGATACCTGCTTTGACCTGAGGAGTCTGCATAATAAAAGATTCGTCTTTTTGCAATTTCATTTCTGATGGAATCACGACATCCTCAAAATCATACTCCTTGGCTGCCGAATCCAGGCTGCCATTTACGGATATATCAGTTTCTGGATTTTGGTCTGAATTGCTCCGGGTCAAGGCTGTACAGCCCAGGGCCATTGACACAAGGATCGCCGTCAGAGTCCAGGATATTGTCCTGCGCATAGGATACCTCCGTTTTTGTGAGGATGCAGATGTGTTGCAAGGGGCCGGGTTTTGAGCCACACTCCAGGACCTGGAGGGCAGAACGTATCTGTTGATTTTCCGGGCATCCGGTGATCGCGCATCAAGCTTCCTTCTTCTGAGCCAGCTTTGCCTCCGGCACAGCTGACAAAGAAAAAAATGTTTAAAAAAACAATTTACAGGCACATACATACATATGATGTTGGGGAGTAATCCCGGAATTTAATCATGAAAGACCCAGCGATGACAAGCCAAAAAATGGATGAAATTCCCGCGGACTACGATTTGGAAAGCTATGTCTTTGACCTGCCTGAGGAGCAAATAGCTCAGTATCCGCTCTGCCAGCGCCAGGACTCGCGTCTGCTGGTTATGGACCGGGGAACGGGAGCCATCAGGCATGAGCGGTTTTCTCACCTGGCCCGGGTTCTGCCTGAGAAAAGTGTTCTGGTCACCAATGTGAGCAAAGTTATACCGGCTAGGCTGCAAGGACACAAGAGGGCAACACAGGGCCGGGTCGAGTTTTTGCTTCTTACGCCCTTGCCGGCCATTGAGGTACAAGATGCCGGTTCAGGATGGAAAGAGACCCAGGTACAGGGCCTGCTTCGTCCGGCAAAAGGCCTGAAACCCGGAAGTCAGATAGATCTCCCCGGAGGCCTTGGGGCTGAGGTGAGTGAGGTCTACCAGTTTGGACGCTGTCGAATAAGAATCAAATGGCAGGGCGATCTGGGGCAGATTTTGCTCGAACACGGAAACATCCCGCTTCCTCCCTACATCCGGCGCCGGGCGGGAAAAGAGGATACATGCCGCTACCAGACCGTGTATGCTCAGGACCAAAAGCTTGGATCTGTGGCAGCGCCCACAGCTGGCCTGCATTTCAGCTCAGAGCAGATCCAGGATCTCAAGCATCGTGGACACAACTTTGTTGAGCTTGTCCTGTATGTAGGGTACGGCACGTTTACTCCCATCCGGGTCAGAGACATCCGCGGACACAAGATGCATGCGGAGCTTATGCAGGTTCCACCAGAAGCTGCCACCGAATTGGAGCAGGCCAGATATGAGGGGCGGCCGGTGGTAGCAGTGGGCACCACTGCGGTCCGGGCCCTGGAGACCGTCTGGGCCCGATTCGGGCGGATTCAGCCATATTGGGGCTGGACTGACCTGTTTTTGTATCCTGGATCACAATTTCAGGTGGTCGACCATATGATCACCAACTTTCATCTCCCCCGTTCGTCCCTTTTATTGATGGTCTCTGCCTTTGCCGGGCGGAAAGAAATCCTGACGGCTTATGAACAGGCAGTGGCCCATGGATACAGGTTCTTTTCCTACGGGGATGCAATGTTCATTCGTTGAGTCGGCTCTGCACTCATGGGCTGTCAAAGCCTATTGACAAATAAGGCGGAAACTGATTTGTACCAAAGTTTGCCGTAATATCGGTCGTTAATCCTGAGCGGGGAGCATATGTCCAGAGTGGAAATTCGGGAAGAGCGGTGCAAGGGTTGTCTGCTGTGCACAATGGTATGTCCAACCGGCGTATTGGAACAATCCGAGCGTATGAATGATTTGGGATATAAGGTTGTGCACGTTGGACCAGGTGGTCTGGATCAATGCAAAGGGTGCGCCTTTTGTGCTCAAATATGCCCGGATATGGTCATCCGGGTCTTTCGCAGTCAAAACAACGGGGATGGACATGAGGACTGATCGGATACTGGTCAAGGGCAATGAAGCCATTGCCATGGGGGCCATGGATGCTGGATGTGAGTGCTATTTTGCCTATCCCATCACCCCCCAGAGTGATATACCTGAATATCTGTCCACCGCATTGGTGCAGGCAGGTGGTGAATTCATTCAAGCCGAAAGCGAAATCGCAGCAGCCAACATGGTCCTGGGAGCGGCTGCCTGCGGTAAGAGGGCTATGACCTCTTCCTCCAGCCCGGGCATCTCCTTGAAGCAGGAGGCCATCTCTTATATGGCCGGAAGCGACCTGCCTGCGGTCATTGTCAATATATGCCGCGGAGGTCCGGGCCTGGGGAGCATCGATCCCTCGCAGGGGGATTATTACCAGGCCACCCGGGGGGGCGGGCATGGTGACTACCGGACTCTGGTCCTGGCTCCTTCCACCTGTCAAGAGGCCTATGATTTCACTGTTGAGGCCTTTGATCTGGCCTTCACGTATCGTAATCCAGTTGTAATCCTAGGAGATGCCATTTTGGGTCAGATGAAGGAACCGATCCAGGCCTGGAGGACCAGGGGACGCCCGGAAGGCGAGGCTGAAGATTGGGCCTTAGGCGGCGCCAGAGGACGTGCTCCCAGGTTATTAAAGTCCTTATATCTCTCTGAGGGGGCTCTGGCCGAACATCACGCCCATCTGAACTCTAAATATGAGCAGATGCAGGCCGAAGCCAGAGGAGAGGAGGTCCAGACCCAGGATGCACAGCTGGTGGTCGTGGCCTACGGCTCCATTGCCAGGATCGCCAAAAACACAATCCGCAGCCTGCGGGCAGAGGGATACCGGGTCGGACTTTTCCGGCCGATTACGCTTTATCCCTTTCCTTCTGCGGCCTTGGACGACCTGGCCAGTAAAGGGAAGCGCTTTATTACCATCGAACATAACACCGGACAAATGGTGGATGATGTGCGCCTCGCTGTCAGGCGATTTGCAGATTCTGAGCTCTTGTCTGTTTATCCCGGCATACTGCCAAATCCGGAAGATTTTGAACTCCCCATCCGGCAACTCATACACCGTGAACAGCAGACGGAGGAGGCGTAACATGCATAATCAGGAACAAGCTGTCTTTACCGTGCCCGAAGTCATGGTAGACACGCCCATGCATTTTTGCCCCGGCTGCCACCATGGAACGATCCACCGCCTGGTAGGCGAGTGCCTCACTGAACTGGGACTTGTGGATACCACTATCTGCGTCGGGTCAGTAGGCTGTTCAGTCTTTATTTACAATTACCTGCGCCTTGATGCAGTGGAGGCCCCGCATGGGCGGGCTGCGGCCGTGGCCACTGGAGTCAAGCGGGCCAGCCCAAAAAACTTTGTCTTCACCTATCAAGGAGACGGGGACTTGGCGGCCATCGGGCTTTCGGAGATTGTGTACGCCGCCAACCGGGGTGAGAAGGTGAGTGTGGTTTTTGTGAACAATACCGTATATGGCATGACCGGCGGACAGATGGCCCCCACGACCATGGTGGGGCAAAAAACCACCACCTGTGCTGGGGGAAGGAGCCAGGAACGGGACGGGGCCCCCCTGAAGATGGCTGAGATGCTGGCTTCCCTGGAGGGAACTGCTTATTCGGCCCGGGTAGCTGTGGACAGTATAGCCCATCTGAAAAAGGCCAAGAAGGCGTTGAAAAAAGCCTTTGAAGTGCAGATGCAGGGCCTGGGGCTGGGCTTTGTTGAGTTCCTCTCCGCTTGTCCTACCAACTGGCATATGAACCCCTTGGAGGCCAATGCCCGGATAAGTGGTGAGCTCAGCGAATATTTTCCCCTGGGGGTGTATAAAGATCCCGGCCAAGCGGCGGAAGCAAGTGGAGGAGAGACGTGTATCAGGATGTAATTATTGCCGGATTCGGTGGCCAAGGTGTCCTGTTGATAGGAAATGTCCTGGCCCAGGCCGCTATGCAGGCTGGGCAGAACGTGACCTTTATGCCGGTCTATGGGGTGGAAATGCGGGGCGGCACAGCCAATTGCACTGTGGTTTTAGCTGATACGGAGATCGGATCCCCGGTCATTCATTCCCCCATGAGCTTGATTGTTATGAATCAGCCATCCTTGACCAAGTTTTTACCCCGCCTTCGGGCTGGAGGAATCCTTGTGGTCAATTCATCCCTTGTCGACACCGCGCAGATCCAAGAGCCGGGCGTTTGTCTGCTCCCGATAGCAGCGAACGATATTGCCGATGATCTGGGCACAGTGAAAATGGCCAACATAGTGGCTCTGGGAGCCTGGATACACGCCACAAACGCCCTGTCTCTTGACAGTGTGCGCGATGTGGTGGGGTCATTGTTTTCAGCCAAGGGTGAAAAGCTGGTCCAGGCCAATGATCAGGCCCTGATCCGGGGGGCCGAGGCTGCGGCTCAAGCCGGCTGCGGTGCCCAGATTGTGGAAGAGGGAACAGGCAAACGCTGATCGATACTTTAAACCTCAGGTAAGAGTATGAGCCTGCCACTGCATGTCCCAGGGCCGTGTTCGGCCTTATACGGAGTGATCGGGCACCCTGTCGGACATTCTTTAAGTCCAATCCTCCACACCTGGGCTTTTTCCTGCCTGCAGATCCCAGGGGCCTACATGAAGTGGGATGTCGATGCTTCTGATTTTGGAGCATTCACTGTGGCCCTTCGCGTGTTGCCCATACATGGCCTGAGCGTCACTCTGCCCCATAAACAGAGAATCATCCCTTACCTGGATCATATGACTCATGAGGCCATCCAGATCGGGGCAGTGAATACAGTCTACTGGCAGCAAGGGGACCTTTGGGGAACAAATACTGACTGGCAGGGGATTTTTCGTCCCTTGCGTGAACGCGCTGTGGCCCCTGATTCGGCTCTGATTCTGGGGGCTGGGGGGGCGTCTTTGGCCGCTGTTGAGGCATTGCGTCAGCTGGGGTGCCACAAGATCTTTCTTTCCGCCCGGGATCAGCAGAAGGTGAGCAGGCAGCTCAAAGGGCAGGGCATCCTCAGTCTGGCCTGGGAGGAGCGGAGTCAATGTGAACCTGATGTCCTCATTAACAGTACCCCCCTGGGCATGGCCGGCGAATTTCAGAATCACTCCCCCTGGCCCGAGGGGCGCAGCCTGCAGGGTGTGCCCTGGGTCTTTGATCTTGTCTACACCCCCAAAAAAACCAGACTGCTGCATGAGGCTGAGCAGGCCGGGTGCAAAACGATCAGCGGGCTGGAGATGTTTGTCTCTCAGGCCTTGGGGCAGTTCGAGATATGGACCGGGCAAGGATTTGATCCCCGCGCGGCGTTCGACATGCTTTCCGGTTTTGTGGCCTGATTACCTATGTCCTCACCTATAGATGGTCAGTGTGTCTCCAGGGCTGATGACATCACGGGAAGAAAGCTTGTTCCATTTCAGGACCTTTTGGGCGCTGACCCCGAATTTCCGGGCTATGGACCAGACATTGTCCCCTTTTTTGACCTGGTAATGTGTTCGGTTCTTTTGGGCGGTCTGCCTGGCCTGGGCCTGCTGGGCAGAGTTCATGTCCGGGATGTACAATTTGGTCCCTACTTTTAAGGGGCGGTCCTGGTTCAGACCGTTGGCCTGGACCAGGGAGGACAAGCTGAGATCAAATCGCCGGGCTATGCTCCAGAGGGTGTCTCCGGATCTGACCTCATAGTTGGACCGGCTGCTGGCGATACGCCGGGTCGTGGCTTGTCCAGGGAGCTTGAGCCTTTTCCCCACCGGGAGCCGGGCAGCAGCAATCTCAGGGTTTGCTTCTTTAAGTGACGTGACTGAGATGCCCAGCTCTTGGGCAATGCCCCACACAGTATCCCCGGATTTAACCATATAGCCGGAACCGGTGCCAGCTCCCGGGTCTTGTGCGTCATCGCGTCCAGCACCGGGGATGAGCACCCACTCTCCCGGGCGCAGGACATCTGAAGATTTCTGGTTAAACTTTTTGAGCTCAGCCAGAGGAATATCGAAGCGTTTGGAGATCTGCCACCAGGAGTCTCCGGACCGGATGCGGTAGCGGTGGACACCTTTGGAAGCCGTGTGTTTGGTTTGGGATATATACTTTTGAGCTGCTGCTAATTTATTGTCCGGCAGATAGATGTGATATTTTTTGTCCGGCGGGGCAGCTGATCTTCGAAAGGCAGGATTTAAGGCTTTAAAACGGGACCAGCTGAGGCCAGCAGCATCAGCTAATCCAGTCAGGTCTGTGCCTGGCGGGACCGTGACAGAATCCGGCTCGGCCGATTCATCCCAATTTAAGGGCTCAAATCCCAATTTCTCCAGGTTGCGCACAATTTTGAGTACAGCCAAGAACTTGGGCACATACCGGCAGGTTTCATTGTGGAGCTGTTCCGCGTCAGCTAAATCAAAATAATCTGATTGCCCGCTGCGGCGCATGGCCCGGGCCACATGGCCGTCTCCAGCATTGTAGGCAGCCAGAACCAGATACCAGTCATCAAACTGGGCATAGAGCTTTTTCAAAAATTTAGCTGCGGCTCGTGTCGACTTGTATGGATCGCGCCGCTCATCAATCCACCAGCCGGACTCCAGGCCGAGCATGCGGCCGGTAGCGGGCATGAACTGCCACATGCCAGCTGCACCGGATCGGGAATAGGCCATGGGATTAAATCCACTTTCGGCGAAAGGGAGAAAAACCAGGTCTTGTGGCAAACCATGCTCGGTAAATACCTTCCGGATATAGGGGAGATATGGTTCAGCCCTTTTCAGCCATTTCTGGAAGACGTGATGACTCTCTTGGGTGTAGGAAATGAAATAGTCTTCCAGGATGTCGGTCTCCTTAATGTCTAACTCAAAGTCGATTTCGGGCTCGGTCTGTAAAGCCTGAATTTCTTGCGGGGTGAGGACGGTGGCATTGGCGGACTGTGAGCGTGGAGACTCGGTGACTTCTTTTTCCAAGGGCTGGGCCTGGTCTTGTCTGGAAGGGACAGAAGCCAAGACATCGTGCGAATCAGGCGCAGCCAGGTCAAGATAGGGAGGAGGGGACTGCAAAGGGACGTTCTCCTGATCAGCTGATGTCTGCTCTCCCTGGTCTGGGCTGCTTTTTTGCTTTCCCACATGGGCACATCCAGCCAGGAAAAGGCACATTAGGCACCAACATAAGACCACGCGCATAAAGTTGTTCCTTAAGGAGTTTGAGTGCATGATTGACAATGACGTCTTTCATCTCATCGGCAGGCAGGCTGTTCTGGAAACCCTGCACCGGGCACCAGAGACCCTGGAGACAGTCCTCATCCAGGAAAGCCGGAAAAAAGATGTCCAGCCAGTGGTTGCACTATGCCGCAGGGCAGGGGTGAAATTTCAGTTTGTTCCCAGGTCCAAACTGGACGAGTTAAGCCACGGAGTCCATCAGGGGTATGCAGCCAAGTGTTTCCAACCCGGATTTTGGTCCCCGGAATGGCTCATGGACTCAGTGTCCAACGCCAGTTTTCCGGTTATAGTGGCCCTGGACCAAGTCCAGGACAGTGGAAATGTGGGTACCCTGGCCCGCACTCTCTATGCCCTGGGCGGAGCCGGGCTTGTTCTGATGCGCCATCGGAGCGCATCACTCGGACAAAGGGCGCATAAGGCTGCTGCAGGAGCTTTGAGTCACCTCCCGGTTACCCGAATTCATAACATGGCAAGATTTTTAACGACTTGTCAAGAACGAAATATTATCCCCTATTATGCGGGGACAGACCAGGCCTGCCAAAATGTGTTTCAGACCCGCCTCATGCGGCCGGCTGTTCTGGTGCTGGGCAATGAGGAAAAAGGGGTGCGACCCCTGGTTGCCAGATCCTGTCTGGCCGGTCTGACCCTGCCTATGGCCGGGCATTTTGATTCCTTAAATGTGGCCCAGGCCGGGAGCATGCTGTTGACTGAATTTTTGCGCCAGCACCTGGCAGGACAGATATGAAATGAGTGAGAACATAAGCTACGTGTCCTGTCTCGCATCTCGCTAAGGAATAACCAGAGCAAGAACGGATTATCTCTGTGATGGAAGAAGAATAAGTTGACGCAGAACGAGGCTGGTGACGTGAAATCATGCTCCAGACCCTCACGCTTTCAGTCATAGTCTCTGTGACCGAAGATTGAGGTCCCGATGCGGAGCAAGGTTGCTCCTTCTTCTATAGCCGCCAGGTAATCCCCGCTCATGCCCATGGACAGATGCCTCAGTTCGATTCCCAGCTCGTCCTGGAGGCGATCCCGTTCTTGGGCCAGGCGGCGGAAAAAGGGCCGGGCCCGTGTGGGATCATCAAAAAAAGGAGGCATGCACATAAGGCCCTGGACATCGATATGTGGAAGTGCGTTGATTTCCCGGGCCACAGTGCTCAGCTCAGACACAGAGAGACCGCCTTTTTGCTCCTCACCAGCCAGATTGACTTGAATGAGTACTTTCTGGACCACCCCGAGCGGAGCACAGCGTTGATCAAGAGCCTGGGCTGTTTTCAGGCGGTCCAGGGAGTGGATGAGGTCAAAGCGGCCGGGAAGATATTTGGCCTTGTTGGACTGGAGGCGGCCGATGAAGTGCCAGCGGATCGCGATATCACTGAGTTCCTCCTGTTTGTCGATGGCTTCCTGGACATAATTTTCCCCGAAATCCAGGTGTCCGGCCTGTGAGAGAATCCGTACGGCCTGGGCCGGATGGGTCTTGGAGACGGCCACCAGGGTGATATGTTCAGGGTTCCGGTTGCACCGCACGGCTGTCTTTTCGATCTCAGACCGGATCTCCTGCCAGCGGGTGATGATATCTCGTGCTTTATCCATACCTTGTCTTCCCCGGTTAGTATGCGCTCAGTTCAGGCAAAAAACGGAGGACAAAACTTTGATCCTCTGTCCATTTGGGTTTGACCTTGACCCACATCTGCAGATTGACCCGCATGTCCAAAAGCTCTTCTAATTCCAGCCTGGCCTTTTGCCCCACCTTTTTGAGGCTGGCTCCGCGGTGCCCGATGACTATCCCTTTATGACTTGATTTGGGGACATAGATCAAGGCATGGATGGTGACCAGTGCCTGATCCGGGTCCTCTTCCCAATGCTCGATGGCCACAGCCACGGAATACGGCAGCTCCCGGTCCAGGCTGAAAAACAGTTTTTCCCGGATGATTTCCGAGGCCAGGAAACGGACCGGAAGGGTGGAGAGCTGGTCCTCAGGATAGAGGGCAGGACCATAGGGAAGATACGAGCCCATCAGGGTCAGAAGGTGATCGGTGTTTTCTTCTTGGGCGGCAGAGACAGGGACTATCTCGGCCTGCGGAAAGCAGGAGCTCAGGTTTAAAATCACCGGCATAAGTTCGTTCTTATTCCTGATGAGATCTGTCTTGTTGACCACCACAATCACGGGCAGAGACAGGGTGCGGATCCTGGATTGGATGAGCTCCACCTGGGCCTGAAAACGCTCCGGTTTGGCCGCCGCGAGTGAACCATCTAAGACAAGCAGGGCCAGATCTGCTGCGGATAAGGCCTGCCAGGCCACCTGAACAAAAAGGGAATTCATGCGTGAACCGGGGCGGTGGATGCCGGGGGTATCCAGGAACACCACCTGCAATCCGGGGCGGGAGAGAATGCCGCTGATCTGATTGCGGGTTGTCTGCGGCTTGGGGGTGACAATGGCCAGCTTGTGGCCCACGAGACAGTTCAACAGGGTAGATTTGCCTGCATTGGGGGGGCCGATAATGGCCACCACGCCGCTTCGGGGTTCATTCTCAGGTGCGTGCATACAATATTGCCGTGTTCGTTCTGGTTGTGCTCAAGGGTGCAGGAAATCTTTTTTTTATTTCTAGCAAATAAAAATAAAATAATCAATGTGTTGAATGAATGCTTGCACTTGATGCTGGAAGCAAGTATAGCCCCGGGTATTATGAGCAAGGACTTAATCATTGTCGAGTCCCCGGCCAAAGTCAAGACCATCTCCAAGTTCTTGGGCCGGGATTATATGGTCGAGGCCTCAGTGGGCCATGTGCGGGATCTGCCGGGAAGCAAGCTGGGAGTTGATGAGGAGCACGATTTTCAACCCCAGTATCAGGTGTTGCCCGGCAAGCAGAAAGTGGTCACCAAGCTGAAAAAAGCTGCCAAGCAAGCGGAACACGTATATCTGGCTCCTGACCCGGACAGGGAAGGAGAGGCTATTGCCTGGCATGTGGCCGAGCTGATAAAGCCTGCAAACACCAGAATCCACCGCATTCAGTTTAACGAGATCACGGCAAACGCCGTCAGAGAGGCCCTGAAGCACCCGAGAAACTTGGATGAGCGTCTGTTTCAATCCCAGCAGGCCAGAAGGATTCTCGATCGCCTGGTAGGATACAAGATTTCTCCTCTTTTGTGGCAAAAAGTCAAGCGGGGCATATCCGCAGGGAGAGTTCAGTCCGTTGCCCTGCGGTTGATCGTGGAGAGAGAGAAAGAGCGTCAGGCCTTTGTACCGGAAGAATACTGGGTCTTTAAGGCTCAACTCATGGCTGGGGCCCCCCCCGAGTTTGAGGCCGAGCTGTGGAAAATTGAAGGCAAAAAAGCTGTGGTGGGCAACAAGGAGCAGGCCGATGACCTGACAGCCAGGATCAATCAGGCCAGATTTGTGGTCCAGGAAGTGACTGAAAAGGAACGGAACAAACAGCCCAAACCTCCGTTTATCACTTCCAGTTTACAGCAGGAGGCCAGCAATCGGCATAACTTTTCAGCCAAGCAAACCATGGCTTTGGCCCAACAGCTCTATGAGGGTGTCGATTTGGGCAGCATCGGGACGACAGCCCTTATTACCTACATGCGGACAGACTCGGTCCGGGTGTCCAATGAAGCAAGGGAGGCTGCCAAAAAGTGGATAGTGGCCAATATGGGGGCCGATTATTATCCCTCCAAGCCGCGAATGTTTAAGAGCAAGGGGACGGCCCAGGATGCTCATGAGGCCATCCGCCCGGTGGATGTGGCCCTTCATCCGGATGAGGTCCGGCCTCATCTCAGCCGTCAGCAGTATCAGCTGTATAAGCTTATCTGGGTCAGGTTTGTGGCCTCTCAGATGGCTGCGGCCAGGTTCTGGGATACGACGGTGATTGTGCAGGCTGAAAACACCTTGTGGCGGGCCAAAGGTGAACGGATGATCTTTCCGGGATTTATGAGCCTGTATGTGCCCGACGATCAATCCAAAGAACTCCAGCTGCCATCGCTGGTCAAAGGGGAGGAGGTTGGTCTTCAGGCCCTGTCCAGGGAGCAAAAGTTCACCCAGCCCCCACCTCGGTTTACAGAGGCTTCACTGGTCCGCAAACTCGAGGATGAGGGCATCGGGCGGCCATCCACCTATGCCCAGATCATCACCACACTGCGGGACAGGGACTATGCACGCATGGAAGGACGCCAGTTTGCACCTACAGAGCTGGGGTTTACGGTCAATGATCTTCTGGTCGGGCATTTTCCCAGATTTATGGATGTCGGATTTACCGCTCGGATGGAAGACCAGCTGGATCAGGTGGCTACAGGAGAGCAGGATTGGATGGCCTTGCTGCATTCCTTTACTCAGGATTTTAACCCCACTCTGGAAAAGGCCAAACTGGAGATGTCTGAGGTCAAGAGCGGTATCCAGACTGATGTTGTCTGTGAACAGTGCGGGCGGCCCATGGTCATCAAGTTTGGAAAAAATGGAGAGTTTCTGGCCTGCAGCGGCTATCCGGAGTGCACCAATACATCCAATTTTACCCGGGATGAACAGGGAAAGATTCAGCTGGAAGAAAAATCAGCATCTGATCAGCCCAAGGTGGGGACATGCCCCCAGTGCGGATCAGACCTGGTATTGAAAAAGGCCAGGACCGGAAGCAGGTTTATTGCCTGTTCCAGCTACCCGAAATGCAAGTATGCCCAGCCTTACAGTACCGGAGTTCCCTGCCCCCAGGAAGGGTGCCCCGGCCGGCTGGTGGAAAAGAGTTCAAAGCGGGGTAAGGTCTTTTATGCCTGTGACCAGTATCCGGAATGCACATATGCCCTGTGGGATTACCCGGTCTCCGAGAGCTGTCCCAAGTGCGACAGCCCGGTCCTGGTCAGAAAATCGACAAAGGCCCGTGGTGAACATCTGGCCTGTCCCAACAAGAAGTGCCCCTATTGGCACAAACTGAAAGAGGACGCGGGCTCTCAGGAGTCAGATGAAGGCAGCAAGGAATAACGCAATGCGGAGGACAGGAGGTGCTGCAATCCAGATACAGATCTCATGCCCCGAAATTGTTGACAATAATAAGTAAAGCCCAGAGACCTTGGGCAAATATTTCCCTGGTCTTTTCTGGTTCGTTGTTTTGGTGTTTCATCCACGCAGGGCTTCCTGGTCTCTGAGGCCCAGGAAGTAAAGGATGCCGTCTAAGCCCACATTGCTGATCGACTGCTTGGCCCCTTGCCTGACCAGTGGCTTGGCATGAAAGGCTATGCCCAGACCGGCAGTGTTTAACATGGGCAGGTCATTGGCCCCGTCGCCAACGGCCACTACCTGATCCATGCTCAGGCCCTTGGAATCGGCTAATCGTTGCAAAAGCTCAGCCTTTTTCGGTCCGTCCACTATCTCTCCCTTTAATCGTCCGGTAAGAACGCCCTCATCGATTTCCAGCTCGTTGGCAAAGACGTAATCCAGCCCCAGGCGCTGCTGGAGATAGGAGCCGAAATAGGTAAAGCCGCCGGAGATAACGGCTACTGTATAGCCCAGGCGCTTCAGGCTGGAAATGAGGCGGCCTGCGCCTTCAGCCAGGGGCATGCGCCGGGCCACTTTGTCCAGGACCTCGGCATGAAGCCCCTTGAGCAGGGCCACTCTTTCCACCAGGCTGGTCTGAAAATCAAGTTCCCCATGCATGGTCTTTGAGGTGATGTCTGCTACTTCCGGCCCTACTCCAGCCTCCAGGGCCAGTTCATCGATAATTTCGGTTTGAATCAGAGTGGAGTCCATGTCAAAGGCGATCAGCCGCCGCTGTCTGCGGAATGGGCTTTCTTCCTGCCAGGCCAGATCGATCCCGTCCTGATGGGAGAGATGAATAATGGCATTGCGAACCATATGCATATCCAACGGGTGACCATGCAGAACAAATTCAATGCAGGCCATGCTGGGATGAAATGTTCCGGTGAATGAGTCAAGAGCGGACAGCCGCTGGATAGATACGATGTCCAGGCCGTGTTCAGCAACCAGTTCGGCCACTTGGTGAACATGCTGGGCGCTGACCTGACGGCTGAGCAAAGTAATAATGCTCCGTGATCCCTCCTGGGCCTGAACCCAATTTTCATAGTGCTCGAGGGATATCTGACTGAATTGCATGTGCAGACTGTGCTTTTTGGCAGTATGCAAAAGGGACTCAAAGAGTTCATCTGGATAGGACGCGGCCTTAAGCTCGATAATCAGAGCCATGCTCAGCCAGTCGTGGATGACAGCCTCAGATATATCCAGGATGTTGGCCTGATAATGGCTTAAGGTCCGGGTCATATCCCGGACCAGCCTGGTCTCATTGGGACCGCTGATGGAAATGGAGTATAAAAGTCCTGACATTTTAGTAAATACGCAGTATCATGTTGCGGTTTATGTTTTTATGCGCTCAAAGGAGCCAGGGCAGCTTTGATCCGGTCCAGGGCCTGGATCAAAGTGGCCTCATCCAGAGCATACGATATGCGCAGACACCGGTCGTCGCCGAAAGCCACCCCGGGGACCAGAGCCACTTGAGCTTTATCCAGCAAATAGGTGCACAGGGCAGTGGAATCCGGTATGTCCTGGGTGTAAACTTCGTCCATGCGGGGAAAAAGGTAGAAAGCTCCGTCCGGCCTGGGACATTGCACCCCGGGCCAACTGGATATGTGCTCCAGACACAGGTCACGTCTTTTTTGAAAGATCTCCCGGTGGTGCTGTAAAAAATCTGTTGGACCCTGCAGGGCTGCCACAGCCGCCTTCTGAACCAGAACGCAGACATTGGAGGTGCTTTGACCCTGCAGAGTGCTCAACTTGGCGATCAGGTCCGGGTGCGAGATGACATAGCCCATACGCCACCCGGTCATGGCAAAGGTCTTGGACAGCCCGTTGCATACGGCTATGAGCTCCGGATGGCGGGTGAGCCACTGACCGGCACTTGCCGGCTGGGCAGGGGGATAGACCAATTGGTCGTAGATCTCATCGGAAATGACAAATACATCGTGTTGTACCGCCCATAAAATGAGTTCATCCAGCTCGGCCTGGGAATAGTGGCTTCCAGTTGGATTGGAGGGAGTATTCAGGACAAGGATACGGGTTTTGTCTGTGAGATGAGCCTGAAGATCGGCCGGAGTGATCCGAAAAGCCTTGTCCGGGCTGGACGGGATAAAAACAGGGGTACCCTGGGCCAGAGAGACCATATCCGGGTAGCTGACCCAGTAGGGAGCGGGAATGAGGACCTCGTCGCCAGGATCGAGAAGGCATTGAAACAGGTTGTACAGCCCTTGTTTGCCCCCGTTGGTTGCAATTGTCATATTGGGGGCGATATCCTGGCCATACTGTCTGGAACAGGCCCCGGCTAAGGCCTGACGCAGTTCGGGCAATCCAGGGACAGGGGTGTAGCGGACACAACCTGCATCCACAGCCTCTTTGACTGCCTGCAACACATGCTGGGGGGGTTGAAAGTCTGGCTCACCGGCAGCCAGGCTGATCACCTCTTGGCCCTTAGCCTTGAGCTCAGCTGCCCTGGCATTAATGCTCAAGGTAGCCGAAGGCTTGATCTGGAGGATACGGTGCGACAAGTGCATACTGTCTTTCTCCTTAAGGATTTGGCTTTGTCGAGTTAGGCCTGATCGCCTTACGTGGTGTCGTAAATCGTACCTGTACAGAGCAGATTACGTGCATATGTTATTTCAGGCAACAAATCCAGTCTTTGTTTGCCAGCCGGGACCGCTTATGCTACAGCCCATCGTCCGGGTCAATATATCAAACAAGGGGGGAGCATGGCCTGGATCATTGTATTTTTTGGGGCCGGTATAATCCTTGGGACTCGAATTGGCCACAAAAAACGTCTTATGCATGGTATTGCCCAGCTCAGTGAAGTCCTGGTGATCATGCTTCTGTTTGTCCTGGGAGCAGCCATTGGGTCAAATGCTGAGATTATGGACAATTTATGGTCCCTGGGCTGGGAAGGTTTGATGCTGGCTGTGGGGGCCATTGCCGGCAGCCTGTTGGGGGCCAAACCTGTGGAGCGGTTTTTGCCTGGAGATGCACATGAAGGGTAGCCTGCTGGTGTTGGCCGCCTT
>JBKHIL010000047.1:0-9055 GCA_046538645.1 Desulfovermiculus sp. | reverse complement strand
TTTTTGAGTTCCAGCTCATTTTGTTTCTTTTCGGTGATGTCCAGACGCACTCCTTCAATGCAGGTCGGGATGCCGCCGAAACCAACCACGTTGTGCATTGACTCATAGAGCCAGCGGATATGGCCGTCCCTGCGCACGATCCTGTATTCCCTTTTCCGGCTGCACCCGGCCTCAGACTGAAGAGCCGCAAACAGTTCCGGATCATAAAAAAATTCCTTATCCTGATCGTGAACCAACCCAGCCCAGGTTATGTTTTGATCCAGGAACTCCTGTTCATAATACCCGGTAATGGCCTCCACTGATCCTCTGATGTAGACCGGGGTCCAGTCAAAGCGGCAGCGGAAAGCAATGCCCTGCAGATTCCGGGTCAGGGAATCATAGCGTTCTTCGCTCTGTCTCAGCTTACGGAACAACAGGTCCTGGGGCTGGGACAGGCCGGTAGCCACAACGGCTTTGTAAATAAGATAGAAAGAGATGATTTTGAAGTAATGTCCGATCAGGTTGGACAGACCGTAGGTACTGACGTAAAAAGTAAAGGCCAGCTCTGCCAGAACCGTTCCGGTCAGGCTGAGTTGCAGCAGGGCATACAACCGGGGCTCGAACATTTCTTTTTGTTTGCGCAAGAGTCCCAGGGTCGTGATCAGCAGGAGACAGATCAGATACTCACTGCCGATCTTAAATGCGGTCAGTCCGTGGCCGGGAACAAAACAGTCCGGAAACAGGCGGGCAAAGATCAAAACCACCAGTCCGGCAGTCAGGAGGAGATATCCGGCAAACGGCCATCCCAGGGGAAAGCGCCGGCCCAGAAGGAGAACAAAGCCCAGCAGGGACAGGGCCTCCAGATAGCGGGTGGCGATCCACAGCTGAGTAGGCAGGTTCGCGTCATAGGCCGGGAAAAAGGGCATGCCCTCATAGGCCAGGGTGTGGATGCCGTCCAGCAGAGCAATGCACAAGAAGGCCACCCCCAGCAGGGGATAGGCAGTGCTGTCCACATTATCCCGGGAATTCCAGGTCACAATGAACACGCAGGCCGCGACCACAATGCTGAACAGTTCGGCCACGGTATGAAACAAAAGAAAATCATACCAGCTGAGCAGCCCCAGGACTGCCAGCCCCAGCCCCCCCACTCCCAGGGATACTGCCAGTTCTTTCCGGTTCCAGATCATGGACCATCCAGGTGTTGTTTGTGAACCCAAAGCTTGAAACCTTGACCTACCGAAAAACAAATGAGAATGCAATGTAATTCGTTTTCCAGGGCTCCTTTCGGGTTGCCAACCAGCTGCATGTTATGGCAAGTATAATCTCGAGGTTCAGTAGCAAAATCCAATAGGTGTGCCCAAAGTCTGCATATGTATGGGCCATTTACTGACCATCGTTTCGAACATCTGGAGCTGAACATGATGCCGGACACTAGCCCTCAGTCCCCATCCCTGATCCCTTCGGACCACCTGCTGCAAGGTCTGCTGGAGTATTCTCCCCAGGCCGTGGTGGTCACCGAGCTGGAATCCGGCCGGGTGGTGGAGGCCAACGGCATTTTCTGCCGAGAGTTTCAGATTCCGCGTTCAGAGCTTCTGGGCCGGTCTGTTGTCGAGCTCGGCCTCTATACATGGGAAAAACGAAATGTTCTTCTTTACCAGCTCAAGCAGTCACAACACGTCCAGGGCTTTGAAGTCCGGCTTCATACTCCTGACGGAGGTTTTAAGGATGTCAAGATATTTTCTCGACTGGTGCATGCTGCTGGGCAGGATTTGGCTGTGACCATGTTCCATGACATAACCAGGCAAAAAGATATTGAGAAGGATCTGCTCCAGGCCAAAAACCTGGCTGAGGCAGCCAACCAAGCTAAGTCCGATTTCCTGGCCAATATGAGCCATGAGATCCGTACGCCATTAAACGGCATTCTGGGTATGCTCCAGCTCATGCAGATGTGCGAGCTTGATCCTGAACATAAAGAATACGTGGACCATGCCTTGTTGGCTTCCAAAAACTTAAACACCCTGCTCACCGATATCCTGGATCTGGCCAAGATCGAGGCCGGCAAACTGCATATTGCCTCCACCCCCTTCGACCTCCGTGACGTGTTCAATGAAGTCTATGGTTCGTTTATTTATCAGTTTGAAAGCAAGGGCCTTTTGCTTATCCTGGACATCCATCCCGACACCCCACGCACCCTGTTTGGAGATCCTTCCCGCATCCGGCAGGTCTTGTTCAACCTGGTGGGCAATGCGATCAAGTTCACCGCCCAGGGCAGTGTGACCATTACCGTCTGCCCCTTGCATCATCAGCAACCCGGCAGAGTCTCTTCTCCACCCGGGTGCCCCATTTCCTCCCTCTTTCAGCGCCTGCTGGTATCAGTCACCGATACAGGTGCGGGTATTAGCGATGAAGACGTGTCCATCATCTTCAACCCCTTTGTCCGGGGCAATTCCACAGCTTCCGGGGCAGTTCCCGGTACAGGCCTTGGCCTGCGCATTGTCAAGGAGGTCGTGGAGCTCATGGGGGGTAATTTGAGCATATGCAGCTCTCCCGGGAAAGGTACAGCCATATACTTTACCCTCTGCCTGGAACGACTGAATGGAGACGACCAAGCGGCCAGGGTCAAGTCAGAGTCAGGCCCGGAGAAACAAGAAACGGATTCCAAGGTACAAAGGGTTTTGGTCGTGGACGACGACCCCTTAAGCAGGATGACTGTCAGCCATATGCTGCAGAAAAACGGTCAGGAGGTGCACCAGGCATCCAGCGGGCACCAGTCCCTGGATCTTCTTGTTTCTTCTAAGGAGTACGACCTCATACTTATGGATATCCGTATGCCGGACATGGACGGACTGGAAGCTGCCCGACTGATCAGGGACTGGTGTGCTCAAAACGCACGCCCCGCACCGCCCATTGTAGCCATGACCGCCTACGCCATGAAAGGCGATCGGGAACGATTTCTGGCGGGGGGGTTGGACGGATATCTGGCCAAGCCCTTTGCCTGGCAGGATCTGGCCGGCCTGATACAGGCCATTAAGGAGCCTTCATGCCGGACTTGAGCTCAATGATGCAGCTCTCTGTGGGTGATCATTTGTGTTGCCTGTACATGACCGAAGAAGAGCACCGGGAGATCCTGGTCCCCTTTATCCGGGATGGTCTGGAACAGGGGGACAAGGTCCTGTACATCGTGGACGCCCGGACAGCGGAAAGCATCCTTGGTTTTTGGGATCGGCAGAGCCCGTCCACGGTTCAGTACCCAACTTCCGGACAGCTGGTCATTGCCGAATCCAGAGAAACATACATCCGCAACGGGCTTTTTGATCCAGATGCCATGCTGGCTATGCTCCAAGTGGAGACCGATGCCGCAGTGAGCCAGGGTTTCCGCGCCCTGCGGGTGACCGGGGAAATGAGCTGGGCCCTGCGCGGACTTCCCGGCTCAGAGCGACTCATGGAGTATGAAGGCAAGCTGAACCAATTCTTTCCAGCCAATCCGGTCATAGGCATGTGCCAGTACGACATGCGCCGATTTGAACCTAACGTCCTGCTTGACGTTTTAGCTACCCACCCCATCGCGGTGGTCCGCAACACCTGTTATGAGAATATGTACTACATGCCTCCGGAAGAATTTCTTGGCCCCAACCGGGCTGAAGCCGAATTCCAACGCCGCATCAAAAATCTGGAAGAGCGGCGTCAACTGGATATCCAGCACCAGGAATACGAGGAGAAACTGCGAGCGAGCGAGGCCCAGGCCAGACGGGAAGCAGCCTTTTCCAATGCCATAGTGGACACGGCCGGGGCCTTGATCGTGGTCCTGGACCCGGAAGGACGCATCGTGCGCTTTAACCGGACCTGCGAACAACTCTCCGGATACTCGACGGACGAGGTTTTGGGCCACAAAATATGGGACCTGCTCATTCCACCAGAGGAAGTCGAACAGGCCCGTTCGGCCGTTGACCAGCTCCGGCAGGGAAACTTCCCCAACTGCCTGGAATACAATTGGGTGGCCCGGGACGGCGCCCGCTTGCAGGTGACCTGGTCCAATACCTGTCTTCTGGATGACTCCGGCCGGGTGGACCTGATCATCAGCATCGGCCTGGACATCAGCGATATCTCGCGTATGGACAGAGCGCAAAGCCAAGAACTCAACAACCTTAAGGCCTATTCTACAAACCAGAACACCTCCATCTCCGCCGAATCCTTGGGCGTACGCCCCTTAAGCCAGAGTGATCCGGATGTATACCATCATTTAGTCAAATCCATGCAGGATCTTTTGGATCTGGCCCTGGAACAGAGTGTATACAAAGTCAGGCATGACCTGTCGGCCAGAATGTGTCGTCTGGCCGAGGCCTTCGGCCATTTTCGGGCCGGGCCCAAGGACATGATCCAGACGTATATCCAGGCCCTGCAAAGGGTAACCAAAGACAAAAATCCCAAAATGGTCCGGGCCTACACCAATGAAGGCCGCCTTCTGCGGGTGGAACTCATGGGCTATCTGGCTGCATACTATTTCAACCACTGCCTGGGCGAAAGCATGGTAAGTGAGGAACAAAAGCTATGGTCGTCATGAGGCAATTTGTTTTCGATTTATACATCGCCGGGCATACCTTTCGTTCCCAACAGGCGACCCGGAATATGAAAGAACTGTGCGAACTGTATTTAGCGAACAACTATCTTCTCAATATCATTGATGTTTTGGAAGATCCTCAGGCAGCGGAAAAGGAAAAGATCATCGCCACCCCAACCTTGGTGCAGCGCGCGCCTTTGTCTGAACGGCGGATTATAGGCGCTTTGTCTGACCGACAGGCCTTGCTCCAGGCCCTGGGACTGGACAATGCCTAGGAGTCCCGCAGCCAATGAACAGGATTGGTATGTCTGCATCAGGATTGGGATATCGATTCTGATCGAAAACCGATGTAGGGGCGTGTGTCGTGTCGAAACTCGAGTGACGTAAAGAGGAACCATCCCCTGGCCCTTCCCTCCCGTCCAAAGCGGCAGCAGGGATGGTGGTCAGAGGATGGAGGAGTCTTTCCTGTGATTCGAAGATGGAGAAAGTGGATGCAAAACAAATACGAGCTATGCAAATTGCCAACCGGAATTTTAGGACTGGATGCCATTACCCTGGGCGGGATTCCGGAACACAGGACCACTCTGATTGCCGGATCTGCCGGAAGCGGCAAGACCATCCTGGCCGCCCAGTTCCTGGCCGAAGGGATCAACAAGATGGGAGAAAACGGGGTCTTTGTCACTTTTGAAGAACCTCCGGATGCCATTCGCCAGAACCTTGCCTCCTTGGGCTGGGACATCGCCCGCTGGGAAGAGGAAGGGCTCTGGGCTTTTGTGGACGTCTCGGCCCAGATCGGTGAAGAGCCGGCCGTCATCATGGGTAACTTCGACATGGGCGCTTTGCTGGCCAGAATTGAACGGGCAGTGCACACGACCAGGGCGACCAGGGTTTCACTGGATTCCCTGGGGGCGGTGATCACCAGATTTGGGAACAGCGTGACTGTACGCAACGAGCTGTTTCGGATCACATCCATGTTGCGCAAGCTGAAGGTCACCTCCCTGCTCACTGCCGAACGGACAGAGGAGTATGGGGCCATTTCCAGACACGGTGTGGAGGAATTTGTGGCCGACAACGTACTCATCCTGCGCAATGCCCTGGAAGATGAAAAACGGCGCCGGACCATCGAGGTTTTGAAATTCCGGGGTGCTTCCCACCAGAAGGGGGAGTTTCCTTTCACTATTGTCAACGGGCAGGGCTTCGTGGTCATTCCTTTGTCTGAAATTGATCTGGAATATAAGTCCACCGACCTGCGCATCACCTCCGGCAGCGCAGAGCTGGATACCATGTGCGGCGGCTTTTTCCGGGACTCCATTATCCTGGTCTCCGGAGCGACCGGTACGGGCAAAACCCTGATGGTCACCGAGTTCATTGCCGGCGGGGTTCAAAATCACGAGCGTTGCCTGCTGTTCGCCTTTGAAGAGAGCCGGGAACAGTTTTTCCGCAACGCCGCGGGCTGGGGTGTCGATCTGCGGCCTATGGAGGAAGCCGGTTATCTGCAAGTCATCTGCGAATACCCGGAAGTCTCCAGTCTGGAGGACAAGCTTCTTAAAATGCGAGACATCATGCAGGAATTTAACCCCCAGCGGGTGGCTATCGACAGCCTGTCCGCCCTGGAACGAGTATCAAACTCCAAAAGCTTTCGTGAATTTGTCCTGAGCATCACTGCTGATCTCAAGCAGATGGCAACCGCCGGGCTGTTCACCTCCACCGCCCCCACCCTTTTGGGCGGAGAATCCGTGACCGAGGCCCATATCTCCACCCTGACCGACTCCATCATCCTTTTGCGCTACGTGGAGATCTTCGGTGAAATGCGGCGGGCGCTCACTGTACTCAAGATGCGCGGGTCCCAGCACGACAAGAATATTCGGGAGTTCACCATCGACGAACAGGGCATGCACATCGGCCAGCCCTTCCGCAATGTGGGCGGCATTCTGGCCGGACATCCCACCCAGCTGGATACCCAGGAAATATCCCGTTTGGGCAGCATGTTTGCAGGAGATACATAAACTTCTCATGACCAGTACCAACAGCAGATCCCAGCCAGATATCAGTCAGGGGCAGAGTTCAGAAAACCGGCAGGATCCCTGGACCATAATTCAGGGGCTGGAAATGGAACGCCAGGCAGCCGAAGAACGTTTTCAAAGCCTGATCATGGACAATGCCGATGGCATCCTCATTCTGGACTCCGAGCATGCCGTTCTTTTCTGCAATCCAGCTGCGGAAAAAATTCTGGGTCGGCATTTTGCCGAACTGGAGGGTAAACTCCTGGGCAAACTGTTATTGGACCAGGACGAGAAGGCTGAGTTGGACATCCTCCACCCGGATCTGACCCGGCGGGTGGTCGAAGCGCGCCTGGCCCAAACTGTATGGCAAAAAGAGCCGGCCACTGTGGCCATGCTCCGGGATATAACCGAGCGCAGGGAGACTGAAGAGCAAAACATCCATCGGCAGTACGTGGAAACCAAGCTCCGGGAACTGGCTCAGGCACTGCTCTCCCCCAATTCACTGGCCTTTATCTCAGAGCTGGTCCTGGAGGCATCCAAGGAGCTGACCCAGAGCAGGTACGGTTTTGTGGGCACCATTGACCCGGAAAGCGGAAACCTGGTCTCTCACACCCTGAGCCGCTCGATCTGGACCACCTGCCAGGTACCGGACAAGACCATAATCTTTGATGCCTTCAAAGGCCTGTGGGGCTGGGTGCTCACCAACCAGAGCCCAGTTATGTGCAATTCTCCGGACCAGGACCCCAGATCCACGGGCGTTCCTCCAGGGCACATTCCCATCCACAACTTCCTGTCCGTTCCTGTTATGCTTCAGAACACCCTGGCGGGCCAGATAGCCCTGGCCAACTGCGAGCGGGAATATACTCCCCGGGATCTGGACATCCTCAACCAATTGGGGATGCTCTTTGCCTTGGCCATTCAGCGTCAGAACTTTGAAGATCAGCTGGTAAAAGCCAGAGACAGGGCGGAAGCAGCCAGTCAGGCCAAATCACAGTTTCTGGCCAATATGAGCCATGAGATCCGGACCCCGCTGCACGGCATTGTGGGCGTTATCCAATCTTTGCAGGGCACGGAGCTGGACAATGAGCAGCAGGAGCTCCTCCACCTCTGCCTCCGTTCTGCCCAGCGACTGACCAGCCTGTTGTCCAACATCCTGGATTTGTCCTCCCTGGAGGCCAACAGGCTGGAACCCAGGCCCGAGCCCTTCAACCTCCGGGACCTTTTGGCCTCCCTGGAAGAGATGTTCACCCCGGAGCTGCGCCAGAAGGAGCTGGAGTTTACCAACTCTGCAGATTCTCGCCTGCCGCAGCGGCTGATCGGAGACAGTACCCGGTTGACCCAGATCCTCTTCAATCTGCTGGGCAATGCCATCAAGTACACCCAACAGGGCCGGGTTGCCCTCCGGGCCGAAGCCGGTACAGCTGAGGGAACCAGGCAGGAAATTCTTTTCTCTGTACGCGATACCGGCATCGGGGTCCCCGAAGAGCTGCAGCAAGATGTCTTTGACTCCTTCACTCAGGCTGAACAAAGTGCTTCGCCCTACTCCCGGAATTATGACGGGGCGGGTCTGGGTCTGTCTCTGGTTCAGCGTCTGGTGAAACGTTTGGACGGGGAGTTGATCCTTTTCAGTAAACGGGATGAGGGCACTCGGATCGATGTCCGCCTGCCCTTTACCCTGCCGGAGGACACCCTTGAACAGAAAGACAACAGTACAGGTAACGGCCTATGACTTTAAGACAAAACAGCTGCATACTCGTGGCCGAAGACGATGTGGTAAACCAAAAAGTGGCCCAAAAGATCCTGGAAAAAGCCGGATACCAGGTACACATAGCTGGCAACGGAGAGGAAGCCTGGAATTACCTGCTCTCGGGCCAGCCTGTGGATCTGGTGCTTATGGACGTGAAAATGCCGGTTATGGACGGAGTTATGGCCACGCACAGGATACGGGAATCAGGACGTGACTTTCAGCACCTTCCCATTATAGCCATGACAGCCTATGCCCACCCCAGCGACCGGGAGAAGTTCCTGGCCGCCGGAATGGACGACTACATTTCCAAGCCTGTGGACAAACAGGATTTGCTGAATCTTTTGGCCAGGTACCTTGGTTAAGAATTCTTTGCAGTACTCATGGCATACAAGCTGATTTCGGTTTTCTGCCCCCCCCTGGATCTGGGCAAGCGGGCCATGCACCGCCTGCACCTCCCTCCCGGGGCCAGAGACCTGGATGTCTGCGCGGGCAACGAGGGCTTCGCCCTTCTGGCCGCCAGAGCGGCAGGTCCTCCGAACTCCACTGTATTGAATATGATTTGTAACTCCTCTTCCCTCTCCTTGATTTCTCTCTCTTTTTGCTTTTGATCAGTGATATCCTGAACCATGCCTATCGACCGGACAATGTTTCCAGAATCATCCCTTATATAATAGCATTTCTCAAATACTGTACGGATACCACCGTTTCGATCACGGATTATGCGATGTTCTATCTCATAGGTATCCTTGTTCATACGGATAGAGTCCA
>JBKHIL010000291.1:0-3323 GCA_046538645.1 Desulfovermiculus sp. | reverse complement strand
CGCTGTCTGTTCCGTTCGGTGGAGATGATGACCACAGGAATGCGCTGTAAAATTCCGCGCTGGGCCATGGCTTTAACCATCTGCACCCCGTCCATAACCGGCATGTTGATGTCGGCAAAGACAATATCAACTGTCTTGGCCAGCAACAGGTCCAGGCCTTCCTGCCCGTTGGCGGCATAATAGAGCTCTTCCAGTTCCAGGCCGGAAATCTGCAGGGTTTTGGCCACCATGCTGCGGATGATCATTGAATCATCGACAATCAAGACATTGTATCCCATAGATGCTTGCCTTCTTTCACTCCAGGCTGGTGAGCATTGGAGTGTCTCATGTGAAGAGTGGTTTAGCTCCCGGAGACATCATAACAAAACTCTTGACCTTGCTTTTTGATCACAAACTGTCTGGTATCCATATGCAGGCGGATAGTGCGGGAAGCGCTTCCGCCCACGTCCTTGACCTGCATGAGCATTCCGTTTTTCCATAAAATCTTGCGCAAGACCGTCACATTACGTTCACCTATCTTGAACAGGCTGTTGTTATTGAGAACATGTGCTCCTCCGGCTACCATGACCATGGCCCTGGACTTGCGAACCCCCATATTGAAAAGCCTGGTTAGAAGCAGAGAAAGGCCGGTGTCTACAAACATGCCCGGCCGCTGCCTGGCTTTTTCCGGATCAACCTTGGACAGGGGCAGCATGCAATGGATCATGCCCCCGATGCCAAGGACGGGGTCATACACAGCCACTCCGACACATGATCCCAGTGAGTAGGTAACCAACACATCCTGGGCTGAGTCAGTAACCATCATTTGAGCAATATCCACAACAACTAGAGCCATCGCTATTCCCGGGGGGCATTGAAATTAAGGCCGAATGTATACCGAAGGTTCGACACTTTTGAAGTTGCTCAGGAGTCCGGACAGGCTTTCGGCATGACCGACCATGAGGTATCCTTTGGGCTTGAGAAGCCGATACATCTCATCCAGCAGCTGCTTTCTGATATGATTATCAAAATAAATCATTACATTGCGGCAAAATATCACATCCAGCGGACCGCGCATGGGAAAAGGGATCTCGGAGAGGTTCAAGCGGGCAAAGGTGAGCATGTTTTTTAACCGGGAAGATACGGCAAACATCTTATCCGGACCATGTCCCGAGCAGCTGAAATACCTGTTTATCAGCTCTTTAGGCACTTTTTCCATGCGTTTGGAGTCATAAACCCCTTGACGGGCATGCTCCAGAACCCGGGTAGAGAGATCTGTGGCCAGGATCCTTGTATCTGCAACCGAGCTTAAGGTCTCAGCCAGGGTTATAGCCATTGTGTAAGGCTCTTCCCCGGTTGAGGCTGCTGCGCACCACAAGCGGAAACGTTTTTGGCCCTGGGCTTCCCACTCGGCCATGATCCTGGCCAGGACCTGGAAATGCCGTGGTTCCCGGTAAAACTGGGTGACATTGGTAGATATCTCATCTAGCAGGGCCACCAGCTCAGATTCCGACCTGTCCTGGCGTACATATTCAAAATAGGCCTTATAGCAGGATATGCCCACCCGGCGCATGCGTTTCCCCAGCCGGGAAGCTACCAGGGCCTGCTTGTTGGGACCGAGTCTTATTCCGGCTCGTTCATAGATGAGCTGGACAAAGTTTTGAAATGTTGACGTATCAATGCCTTGCTCGTTCACAAGTGTACACTCTCATCAGGACAAAACGTATCAGATCCGGTATTAGAGTCCGGCCTTGGACAGAGCCTCTACCTCTTCAGAGGACAAAACCTTGTCAATATCCAGAAGTATCTTGACCGCATCCCTGGTCTTGGCCATGCCCAGGATAAAGGACGTATCCATTTGAGTCCCAAAGGCAGGAGCAGATTCTATCTCTTCAGCGCTTATCTCCACTACCTCCGAGACCTCATCCACGATTATCCCCATAATCACGCTGGTGTCCCCCCGCTGCACCCGAACGACGATAATGCAGGTCTTTCTGGACGTCTCCTGGGCCGGCATCCCGAACTTCAGGCGTAAATCGACGATAGGGATGACTTTGCCCCGCAGATTGATAACCCCGCGCACATAATCCGGTACTCGAGGTACCCGGGTTATCTCCAGCATTTCGATGATTTCCTGGACTTTTAAGATTTCCAGTCCGTACTCTTCATCTGCCAGACGGAAGGTCAAGTACTTTCCGGCCAATTCTTCCATCCCGGCCTCAACAGCCTGTGGGGAACGAGTACGTGCACTGCTCATTCTTTTTTCCTCCATGTATTAGCATTTATGCCCCTTAAAAGTCTTTAAAATCGTCCTCATCCAGGGGAATGAGCTTTTCCGGGGACTGATCCTGGTTCTTGGCCCGGGATTGGGCCTGTCTGGACTCAGGCTGCTTCATATGTCCTGATCCCGAGCTCTGCCGGGACCGGCTTCTGGTGTTTTTGTCTCCGTGCTTTCTGGACTGGATCCTTTGAGATGAAGGCCGGCCTGATCCGGAGTTTTTTCCGCCTCCACCCTGCTCCTGACCGGTCCGGGTCTGTTTTTCGGAACTGCCCTTTCCGGTACCGCCCACAATTGTGGTTAATTCCCGGACCATGCGGTCCAGCTCAGCGGCCTGAGAGGAGAGCTCCTGGGCCGCACTGGCCGACTCCTCGGAATGCGAGGCGTTTTGCTGCACCACCTTGTCCATTTCAGCAACAGCCGTGCTTACTTGCTCAATGCCTTGGGCCTGTTCCTTGCCTGCGGCCGCGATCTCCTTGACCAGGGTGTCCACCTTGCCCACGTTGTCGTGGATGCGCTGGAGCCGATCGGACACTTCCTGAGCCACATTCACCCCCTGGCCCGCACTGTTCTGGGATTTTTCAATGAGCTCGGCCGTGTTCTTGGCCGCCTCGGCCGAACGCTGGGCCAGATTGCGGACCTCCTCGGCTACCACGGCGAACCCCTTGCCGGCTTCCCCGGCCCGAGCCGCCTCGACAGCCGCATTTAAGGCCAGGAGATTGGTCTGAAAGGCGATATCGTCGATCGTTTTGATGATTTTGGAGGTTTCCTCCGACGATCCTTTGATCTCATCAATGGCCGAGCTCATCTGGCGCATGGCCTCAACGCCCCCTTCCACTTCCTGCCGGCCCTGGTCCATGGCCTGCTCAGCCTGAGACGCATTGTCCGCGGTGTGCTTGGTCTGCGAAGACATCTCTTCCAGGGAGGAAGAGGTCTCCTCCAGACTGGAGGCCTGCTCATTGGATCCCTCGGCCATGGATTGGCTGGAGGAGGAGAGCTGATTGGAAGCGGCACTTACCTGCGACGAGCTGGAGCCCAGGCCCTGAATGATGCCCTGAATAGGTGT
>JBKHIL010000290.1:0-3328 GCA_046538645.1 Desulfovermiculus sp. | reverse complement strand
AGACAACCTCGACAATGAGATCCGGCCGCTGAGAAACCTTTTCCTGAACCTGATCACACAGGACCATAATGTCCGGCCGAACAACTGTATCTGTGGCCACATGCCAGTCAGTCTCAAACACCACCGTACACTGGGGACACTCTTCCAGCTGCTCGTCCAACCGGCGGGCAATCTGCAGACAAACCCTCTGGTGCAAAAATCCAGGAGAAGGAGTCATGGCCACCGGTCTGCCCTGAATGAGTTCCCAGTCCCCTTGCCACTGTTCATAGTCAGTGGCTGTGTATTCTTCCAATTGTTCGTGGAAAGACATGCCTGTGCCCCCTGGCCTGTATAATACGCTGAAGGTGTGCTTTTGCTGTGTTCATAATCACTTCATAAGTAGCACTTTCCATGGGAATTTGTCCATGACTGCTTGCGAAACTGTGCCCTCAGCTGCTATGCATACATCTCATAAAGAGGTCAAGCATGCCTGAAAGTGTTCTCATCGACACAGATCCCGGGGTGGATGACGCCCTGGCCCTGTTGCTCGCCTTACACAGCGACGCGCTTGCAGTCAAAGCCATTACCACGGTCTGCGGCAATGTGGATGTGGAAACCGCCACTTCCAACCTGGGCACGGTCCTTTCGCTTGTACCCGGCCCGCATCCTGTCCTGGCCAAGGGCGCAAAACGGCCCCTGGTTCGGGAGCCTTTTTTCGCCGGCCACGTCCATGGAGCCAATGGCCTGGGAGGGACAGAATCTGTCCAGGGTGCAGCCGCCACCGCCGCCATGGCCGACCGGGAAGGGCATGAGGAGATTGTAAACCAAATAAATAGCTCGTTTGAACCCTTGACCCTGATTACCCTTGGTCCGCTGACCAATATCGCCCTGGCCCTGGAGCGGGATGCAAAAATTGGGGGCAATGTAACTCAAATGATCATGATGGGCGGGGCCTATCTCGGACCCGGCAACATCACCCCGGCTGCGGAGTTCAATGTCTTTGCCGATCCCGAGGCCGCCGACCGCGTTTTCCGCTCCGGCATCCCATTGATTGCCGTGGGCCTGGACGTCACCCGGCAGGTCAGACTGGACCGGGAAACCCTCAATGCCTGGGTTCAGGACTCCAACTCAGCGCTCAGGCGAAAGGTTCAGGAATGGACCGAGCATTCGCTGCGTTTCATGCACGATCTGGACGGCGAGGCATCCATTCCCCTGCACGACCCTCTGGCTGTATTGGTGGCCATGGATCAGGGTCTGGTCAAAACGCAACCCATGCATGTTGCAGTGGAAACTGCCGGTGGAATAACCAGGGGCATGACCCTGGCCGATCGCCGGCCCATCCTGGACAAATGGAAGAAAAAGCCCAATGTCCAGGTCTGCACCAGAGTCAACAGTGAACTCAGTCTGAACAGGTTTCTGGAGGGCATCCCATGAGCCGGGTCATTGTTGCCGGCAGCGCGAACACGGATTTGACTGTCCAGGTCCAGAACCTCCCGGCCGGGGGAGAAACCATCATCGGCCGCGACTTCCGGATCTTCTTCGGAGGCAAGGGGGCCAATCAGGCCCTGGCCGCCCTGCACTGCGGGGCAGAAGTCCTGCTCATCGCCAGGATCGGGACGGATCATTACGGCCGGGATCTGGCCCGGCACCTTACGGATTTTGGTCTGCCCGCTGCCGGGTTATATATTGATGACGATCATGCAGCCGGGTTGGCCTTCATTCTCATTGAGCCCGGGGGAAACAATCAGATAACCGTGGTGCCCGGAAGCAACCATTACCTGTCTCCTGCCGATGTCCGGGCCTGCCGGGACTGGTTCACTCCGGGCTCAATCCTGCTCACCCAGCTGGAAATCCCCATGCCCACGGTAGCTGCCGCCCTGGAACAGGCCAAATCCTGCAGCATGACCACCATCCTCAATCCGGCACCATATACCTCGCTTTCAGAGCATATACTGGCAGCCGCAGACATCCTGACCCCGAATCAGGGCGAAGCTGCTGCTTTGTGCTCAACAGAATCGGCGGAGAGAGATGATCTGACCCGTCACATCGGCGATATCCTCTCTCAAGGACCAACGGCCGTAGTTGTTACCCTGGGCCGGGACGGATGTCTGCTCGTGTCCAGGGATAAACAGGAGCACATCCCGGCCTATCCCGTGCGGGCCGTGGATGCTGTGGGTGCGGGCGATGCGTTCAACGGCGCCCTGGCTGCGGCCCTGGCCAGTGGATGCCCCATGGATAACGCCCTGCGCCTGGCCGGTGCCGCCGGGGCCCTGGCGGCCACGAAGCCCGGGGCTCAAGATTCCCTTCCAGTCAAAGCAGAAGTCGAGAACCTGGCAGGTGTGTGCTTCGGTGAGCAAGAGCTCTCCCGGGATACGAACTAACTAATCAGAAGAACTTCTTCTGGTTCCCCTCTCTGCGGCCGCTTTGGGCCGGAGGGAGGGGGCAGGGGATTAATTATTCATACTGAGTCCACATTCGGATAACTTTTACTATTTTTTCATCCTCAATTACTTCTGGGAATAAAGGAAACCCTGTATGAAAACAATCGGTTTGATCGGGGGAACGAGCTGGGAATCCACTCTGGAGTATTACCGTCTGCTCAATGAGTACACCAAAAAGCGCCTGGGTGGTTTGCACTCTGCACAAATCCTGATGTACAGCCTGGATTTCGGCCCGGTGGAGCAGGCCATGCGCTCGGGCGACTGGCAGGCCGTTGCTCACGAACTCACGCACTGCGCCCGATGTCTGGAACAAGGCGGAGCCGACTTCTTTCTGCTCTGCAGCAACACCACCCATAAATGCGCCGAAGAGCTGGCGGGTTCGGTCCAAATCCCCCTGCTGCACATCGGCCGAGCCACCGGGGCTGAAATCCACCGGCTGGGATTGAACAAAGCCGGATTGCTGGGCACCCGCTTCGTCATGCAGGAAGACTTTCTCAAAGGCTACCTGGAAACGCACTTCCATCTGGAAATCCTGGTCCCGGAATCCAACGAGCAGGAGACCATCAACAGGATCATCTTTGAAGAGCTCTGCCTGGGCACCTTCAAAGACACCTCCCGCAGATTTTTTCAAGACTGCATCGACCGGCTCAAGGAGCGGAACGCCCAGTGCATAATCCTGGGCTGCACGGAAATTCCCATGCTCATCACGGCCGAAGATTCTGCCTTGCCTACCATCGACACCACGGCCCTGCATGCCGGGGCAGCCGTGGACCAGGCCCTGGCGGGCCTTTGATTCATGCCATTATCCTGTCTAGTTGCTCCTTAAAGTCAATGGCCGCATGGAGAGCTGGTTGCTCAAAGAGAGCCCGATACTCCGGACAGCTATCGTAGACCACTCGCCCTTTATG
>JBKHIL010000289.1:0-3337 GCA_046538645.1 Desulfovermiculus sp. | reverse complement strand
GAAAACATCCTGCCAATCCTGTAAATCCTGTCTAAAATTTCTCCCTCTTTCTTGGTGAATTCCATATCAAGTCAAACAACTCAGGGATGTAATCCTGAAGGATCAAATTCGAATCCCCATGTGTTAGGAAAGATGTCGCTTCTAAGCTGCATTTTTTCAGCCTAGAAGCGACATCTTTCTTGAAACTTACTGTTTTTGACTTTTCCTTTGTATTTTATCAACATGCTGACCAGCTGACCAACAAAGACCGGCTTTCTCTGCAAGGTGGATACGGTGCTGTGTTAAAATGCATTTCTAAAAGTCGAGATAATATCTTTTTTTTGTCGTATCGGAATTATACGATATGCATGGTTGTGACAACCCAAAATTGACCACCTGTGATAACGCAAAATTGACCACCCCCAGAGTTGATATTCAAGTTTATAATGCTCCTCTGACAAGGTCTTCTCTTTGCATTGGCAACGGCTGTGCGGGGTGGCCCCGGCGGTCAACGGAGGGAGCCGTAGGCGACCGGAGTTGACCGCCGGGGGGGCGACACCGTGTCGAGTGCTGCTATCCTTCGTTGAGATACATGTTATAGATTTCCTTCGCTTTTTGCTGATCAAACCCAATATCAGCTCTTGTAGTATCGTATACCCTGAACGGGCAGCTATAGCTGAATTCCTGAATCAGAAGATCACCGTCAAAATCCGTGATCATGTAGATATCATGATCACGACAGTCATCGAACCAGGTAGTATTTTCTTGTGAAATTATGAAGTCAACGGTTTCATAACGCCCCTTGTGTGGATTGTATACGATTCTTTCCATTACTTATTCTCCTTCTTTTTCCAAAGATGCCGGCGTCGTTGTTGACTAGTGATGGCTGCCACCTGTTCCCAGTGTGTCTCGAAGCCGAAAGCTGTCCCAGGAGCAGTTGATTATATGTGCCTTGTGGGTCAAACGGTCTAGAAGGGCTGCCGTGAGATTGGCGTCACCAAACACCTGAGTCCAGTCCCCGAAACCCAGGTTGGTGGTAATGATCACTGAGCCCCTTTCATGGCGCTGGGCCAGGACCTGAAAAAGCAGCTCTGCTCCTTCCTTGGAAAAGGGGATGTACCCCAGTTCATCCAGGATGAGGAGACCATAACTGGCATAACGCTTCAGGATCCGCTGCAGATCCTTCTCATGCCTGGCTTCAATAAGTTCGTTGGCCAGGCCGCAAGCAGTGACGAATCTGGTCCTAACCCCCTGGCGGCAGGCCTCGACTCCAAGAGCTGTGGCTAGATGGGTCTTGCCCGTGCCGCTCTGGCCAAGGAAAATCACATTTTTGTGTTCTGTGACATACTCGCCTGTGCACAGCTCCCGGATGAGCCGATTGTCCAGTTCCGGAGCTGAGGCGAAGTCGAAACCCTCCATGGTTTTGAGAAGGGGGAATTTGGCCTCTTTGAGCCGTCTTTTGAGCCTGTTGTCGGAACGGATCCGAATCTCATGCTCGGTGAGCTGATACAAAAACTCACCGTAATCGAGTCCCGACTCCCTGGCCTGCCTCAGAGCACTTTCCAGTTCTTTGGCCATATGGGGCAGCTTTAAGGCATGGAGGTTCTCCTGTAAGCTTACTGTGACTGCGGCGTGCATAAGGCACCTCCCAGCTGGGAATAGACCGAAGTATCAGCCTGAGGAAGGCTGGGCCAGGTCTGAAGTTTTTCCGGGGGTGTTTCTTCCCCTGAGGAAATAAGGAGGTGCCTGACAGCTTGGAAAGAGCTGACGCCAGAGCTTAGAGCCACGTCCACTGCCTGCTTCACAGTCCCAGGGTCATGGTCCCTGTAGAGCATAAGGACTTGGATAAACTGCTTGGTGCCTTTGCTGGTGCCTTGAGTTGCCTCAAAGCGGTTCAACAGCTGTTCATGGTTTTCCGGCCACTGGGCTCGCCACTGCTTGATGGGCCTGGCGGTATCAAAAGCTCCGGGGCGCTGATAGAGCAGGTCCAAATAGTGATCAGGGTCAAGGACCCACTTGTTATTGCCATATGCTCGCTTATGGTCGGCAACTTCCCGGCCGTCATGGAAGATTTTGACCCGGTCTACGCTGACCACAGTCTGGACCCTAAAGCCCGCATGTTCAGTCGGCACAGAGTAGCGATTCTTGTCCATGATCACTGTGCTGTAATGGTCCACCTTGCCTGATATGGTCAGCTCGTTGGCATACGGCGTTTGTGGGAGGCTTAGGAGGTATTCTTTCTCCAGGTTAAAAAGCACATCTACGCTGTGCTCACGCCCTTCAATGACATGCTGACCATAGGCCATACAATCTTTAAGCAGGTGCTCATTGAGCTCCTCGAGGGTATCAACCTTCGGGATGGGAACCAGAAAGTTGCGCCGGGCAAATCCAACCAATCCTTCGACGCCGCCTTTTTCATGGCCCTGCCCAGGGGTGCAGAACCTGGAGTTGAAGGTGTAGTAAGCCCGGAATTTTTGGAAGTTATCCTGCTCAACACGTTTTTTACCCTTGAGGATCTTGCGGACAGCTGTAGTCAAATTATCATACACCAAGGAGCGGAAGACGCCCCCAAAGAAAGCAAAGGCATGCATATGGGCCTCAAACAGGGCCTGTTGACGCTCAACCGGATAGGCCCGCACGAAGCATTTTCCAGAGTACTGAGAGCGCAGGCAGAAAAGCTTCAAGCGCTTGGTTTCCCCGGCAATGACAGCATGGACATCTCCCCAGTCGGCCTCTGCTGCCTGGCCAGCATCAGGGATCCCCGGAATAAAGGCCTTCTGACCGCCTAGTCCTAATCTGGCTTTGGCTTGGCGCACATAGCGGCGCACAGTGGATTCGGAACCTGTAAAGTTATGCTCCTTAACTAGTCGATGGTAGACTCTCCGGGCTGTATGTCGTTGTTTGCTGTGCCGTTCTTTGTCCTCTTCAAGCCAGGAGTCAACGGTGTCTGTATACGGCTCCATGACTGGGAAGGGCTGATAGCACCTTTTTTTGTAGCCTGTGTATTCCTCCTCTACCGCTTTGCGTATGGTGTTGCGGGAATGACCAGTTTCTCGGGCCAGCTTTGACTTATTAAATCCATAAAATCTGTAGCCAATACGAACGTACTCATACTTTTCCACCTTCAGCATCCCTCCTATCCTCCGTCTTGGGGTTTGTCACCGCCTCCAAGATGGAAGGGTTGCTGAGGGTGGTCAAATTTCGGTTATCACAGCCCCAAAAACTGATCAGTTTTCGATTATCACAATCAAAACAAGTCGTTTCATGCAAGATAAACCCGCCAAAAGATTTTTGGGACGCTTGTTTCTTCGTTACGAGGGTCCTCCCTCGTAACGTCCCCTCTTGTGGCTTCCGCCAC
>JBKHIL010000046.1:0-9134 GCA_046538645.1 Desulfovermiculus sp. | reverse complement strand
GTAAACAAAAAAGGCAGGCCTCAACCGGCCTGCCTTTTCAACAACTCAAAGTCACGTGCGGCTCAGGCCGAAAGGCCGTTTCAGACCGCTCTGATTTGAAAGTTAATGCTCTTTTTCCTTGGTCGTAATCCGGTGAATCGCCCGTTTCAATGCGGCTTCGGCTCTGGCTGCATTGACCCGGTCCCGTTCCTGCTGCAGACGCTGCTCTGCCCGCTCTTTCGCCTTTTTGGCCCGGGCAATGTCGATCTCTTCAGCCCGTTCGGCACTCTCAGCCAGAATGGTTAATTTGTCCTGGGTCACATCAGCAAAACCGCCGGACAGAAACACGTAGTGGATCTTGCCTTCTGACCTGTAGTACAAGGAACCGATAGCCAAAGCAGAAAGAAACGGGATGTGATTTTTTAAGACACCGAACTGCCCCATCAGCCCGGGTACGCCGACGTATTCGACGTCCTGGCTGAGGACCAGCTTGTCCGGGGTCACTATCTCCAAGCGTATTGTACTGGCCATACTCACATCCTCAGTGATTATTTATTGCATCTTTTCAGCCTTTTCTCTGGCTTCTTCAATTGTGCCCACGAGGTAGAAGGCATTTTCCGGCAGGTCATCATGCTTGCCTTCCAGGATTTCCTTAAAGGCCCGGACTGTTTCCTCAGTCTTAACGTAAGCACCTGGGATTCCGGTGAACTGTTCAGCCACATGGAAGGGCTGGGACAAAAAGCGCTGGATCCGGCGGGCCCGGCCCACGGTCAGTTTGTCTTCATCAGAGAGCTCTTCCATGCCCAAAATGGCGATGATATCCTGCAAATCCTTGTACCTCTGCAGGATCATCTGCACCTGACGGGCGGTCTGATAGTGCTCTGATCCAAGGACATTCGGATCCAGGATGCGGGAGGTGGAGTCCAGGGGATCAACCGCTGGATAGATTCCCAGCTCCGCGATCTGCCGGGACAGAACCAGGGTCCCGTCCAAATGTGAGAATGTGGTGGCCGGGGCCGGGTCGGTCAAGTCGTCAGCCGGAACGTAAATGGCCTGGACTGAGGTAATGGACCCCTTATGGGTCGAGGTGATCCGTTCCTGCAGTTCTCCCAGGTCGGTTCCCAGGGTGGGCTGATATCCCACTGCCGAGGGCATCCGGCCGAGCAGAGCGGACACTTCCATGTTGGCCTGGGTAAAGCGGAAGATATTGTCGATGAACAGCAATACGTCCTCGCCCTGCTCGTCACGGAAATATTCAGCCGCGGTCAGGGCGGTCAGGGCCACCCGGGCTCTCGCTCCCGGAGGCTCATTCATCTGCCCGTAAACCAGGGCGGCATTGGGCAGAACGCCGGCTTCCTTCATTTCCAGATACAGATCGTTTCCTTCCCGGGTTCGCTCACCAACCCCGGCAAATACGGACTTGCCGCCGTGCTGCTTGGCGATATTATTGATCATCTCCATCAGGATGACCGTCTTGCCCACACCTGCACCCCCGAACAGCCCCATCTTACCGCCTTTGGGGAAGGGAATGAGGAGGTCAATAACCTTGACTCCGGTCTCCAGGAGTTCCACGTCCGTGCTTTGATCGGCAAAGGTCGGGGAGGGACGATGAATGGGATAATACGTCTCCGCCTTGACCTCTCCGCCGTCATCCACTGGACGGCCGACCACGTTCAGGATTCGACCCAGAGACGGCTCGCCGACAGGTACTCTGATTGAATCACCGGTGTCTATGGCCTCCATGCCCCGGACCAGACCTTCGGTGCCGTCCATGGCAATGCAGCGGACAATATTATCGCCCAGCTGCTGAGCGACCTCAACAATGAGCTCTTCCTCGGCCGGACGCTTGGGATCCTTGATCCGGACTGAATTACGGATATTGGGCAGCTGCCCTTCGGGAAACTCCAAGTCGACGACAGCTCCAATGACCTGCGATATTTTTCCTACCTTCTCACTCATTCTATGCCCCCTTTAACCTTTGAGTGCCTCAGCTCCACCGACGATATCCAAGAGTTCGGCAGTGATCGCAGCCTGCCTGGCCTTATTGTAGGCCAACGTCAAGTTGGAGATCATATCGTCGCAATTGCTGCTTGCATTATCCATTGCCGTCATCCGGGCTGCGTGTTCACTGGCTGAGGTCTCCAGCAGTCCACGATAGACCTGCACCTTGATAAATCGCGGCAAAAGTTCCGCCAGGATGCCGTCGACAGACGGTTCATACATATACTGGGCCGTAGCCCCGCTCGCTTCCACCTCTTCCTGAACATCACTTTGGACCACGGGCAGAATCTGCAGCCCGCGTGGCTCCTGCTTGGCCACACTGACAAACTCCCCGTAGACCAGGTGGACTTCATCCAGGTCGTGATTGACGTACGCGCTGATGAGTTCGGTGCCCAGATCGTTGGCCAGGCTGAAATCAAAGCCGTCCATGCAGTCCACCCTGGACATGACCACCTCAAACTCCCGCTTCCGAATCTGGTTGCGGGCCTTCTTTCCTACACAGTAAAACACGACTTTCTTGCCCTGGGCTGCCTTTTCCCGGGCAATGGTCAATGATTTTTGAATCAGGTTGGTATTAAACCCGCCGCACAAGCCCCGGTCCGAGGTCATGAGCAGGATACCCACAGTATTGACTGTGTCCCGCTGTTCCAGCAGAGGGTGTGCTGATGTCTCAACACCGCCGGCCATCTCCCCAAGCATGTCATAAAACTTTTCCGCATAGGGGCGGAATCGTTCAATACGGTCCTGGGCCTTGCGTAACTTGGCCGAGGCCACCATGTTCATGGCCTTGGTGATCTGCTTGGTCTTTTTGACCGAGGCGATCTTATTTTGAACTTCCTTCAATGAAGGCATGGATTATACCCCTTTTGCTAGGCCTGAAAAGACTTTTTGAACTCTTCAACCGCTGCTTGCAGCTTGCCCTCGAGGTCATCGTCCAGTGCTTTCTTTTCTTTGATTTCGCTCAAGACCTCGCCTTTACTGGCCCGCAGGAATTCGAGATATTCAGCCTCAAAACGCTTGATATCATCAACCGCAATAGTGTCCATAAAACCCTTTGTACCGGCATGCAGGACAGCCACCTGCTCTTCCACCGGCATGGGCTTGTATTGATCCTGCTTTAAGACTTCCATCATCCGCTTGCCCCGCTCCAGGCGTTCCTGGGTGGCCTTGTCCAGATCAGAACCGAACTGGGCAAAAGCGGCCAGCTCCCGATATTGGGCCAGATCCAGACGCAAGGTTCCGGCCACCTGCTTCATGGCCTTGATCTGGGCGCTTCCACCCACCCGGGATACGGACAGGCCGACGTTGATGGCCGGCCGGAAGCCGGCATTGAACAGGTCGGGCTCAAGGTAGACCTGGCCGTCGGTAATGGAAATCACGTTGGTCGGAATATAGGCGGATACGTCTCCGGCCTGGGTCTCGATAATGGGCAAGGCAGTAAGCGAACCACCACCTTCTTCATCGCTGAACTTGGCTGCCCGCTCCAGGAGGCGGGAGTGGAGATAGAAGATGTCTCCCGGGAAGGCCTCACGTCCGGGGGGCCGTCTGAGCAGCAGTGACATCTGCCGGTAGGCAACAGCCTGCTTGGACAAGTCATCGTAAATGATGAGGGCGTGCTTGCCGTTGTCCCGGAAGTGCTCGGCCATGGTGCATCCGGCATACGGAGCGATGAACTGCAAAGGAGCTGGCTCAGCGGCAGTGGCCGAAATAATGGTTGTGTATTCCATGGCGCCATGCTGGCGGAGAACATCGGCCACCAGGGCGACTGTGGATTTTTTCTGTCCAATGGCCACATAAAAGCAGTGCACATCAGTGTCTTTCTGGGCCAGGATGGAATCAACGGCAATGGCGGTCTTTCCAATCTGCCGGTCGCCGATGATCAGCTCCCGCTGTCCCCGTCCAATGGGGGTCATGGAGTCGATGGCCTTTAAGCCGGTATGCATGGATTCCTTGACCGGCTGGCGGGCGATGATTCCCGGGGCCTTCACTTCCACCAGCCTGGTTTCCTGCAGGGATATCGGGCCCAGGCCGTCCAAAGGAGTGCCCACCGGATCCAGAACCCGGCCCACAACTGCGTCTCCAACCGGCACGGAAAACACAGTCCCGGTCCGCTTGACTGTATCCCCTTCGTTAATATGCGTGTCCTCACCCAGAAGAGCCACACCAACGCTGTCCTCTTCCAGGTTCAGGGCCAGACCGTACACGCCGCCCGGGAACTCCAGAAGCTCCATGGCCATGCAGTTTTCCACCCCGTAGACCTTGGCGATGCCGTCCCCCACGGACAGGACCACACCGGTCTCGGTCATCTCCATTTTCTGTTCGTAATTCTTAATCTGATCTTCAATGATTTGGCTTATTTCATCAGCTTTGATTTGCATAGCTCTTACTCACCCCTTTTGATGGTTTCTCGCATCTGGTCCAGCTGCGCCCGCAAGCTCGCATCATATACCTTGTCCCCTACTTTCAGGACCAACCCACCAAGGATTGAGGCATCGGTCTCATAATCAAGGACCAATTGACCTTGCAATTGTTTTTCCAGCTTTTTCGTGATCTGGTCTTGCTTGGTTTTGGTTAAATCAATGGCTGTAATCAGCTCCCCGCGCAATATCCCTTCATTGGCATCCAGGAGTCTGCTGAAGTAGTCCTGGATATCCAGGAAATGAGCCAGACGCTCCCGATCAGCCAGATACAGGCAAAACTGACGCACGGTCCCGGAGATCTCCAGTTTGTCCAGCAGGGTGGTGACCACACCCTTCTTGTGCTCAACCCGGACAATGGGATTCCGGAAAAGACGAACAAGCTGGGGCGCTTCACGCATCACCTCGGCCAGCTGAGCCAGATGCTGACCATAAGTATTGAGCTCGTCACCGCCTTTTTCCTGGCCAATTGCGAACAGCGCCCGTGCATATCGTTTGGCAATGACTTGTTCTCTCAATTGAGCACCACCTTTGTTAGATATTTATCAACGAGCTTTTCCTGTTCTTTCTTGCTCAGTTTTTCAGAGAGCATCTTCTCCGCGGACTCAATAATCTTATCCGCCATCTCGGCCCGCAGGCTCTCCAGCATGAGTTGGGTTTCCTGTTCCGCCTTGACCCGGGCCTGCTCCTTGATTTTTTCCGCATCTTCATGGGCCTTGGCCAGAATGGCTTCCCGCGCAGCTTGCCCCTGCTTCTGGGCTTCATCAAGGATAGCCTGCCGTTCCTGATCAAGACCGGCAATGCTGTCCTCAACCCGCTGCAGCTCCTTGGCTGCATTGGCCTTGCGATCCTCCAATTCCTGGAGTTCGTTGCGTATTGATTCCTTGCGCCCGGAAAAGAACTCCTTGATCCGTTTGCCGGCCAGCTTATAGACAATGCCTAAAAACAGGACCAGGTTCAGGACCCGCCACCCGAAATCCTTCCAGGCCTCCGGACCGCTCCCTGCGGCCAGGGCATCCGTTGCCGTGATCAGCACGCATGCGCACGTACCCAATAGAATCCAACACCTCATATTCAACGCTCCACCCTCCTTCATCGTTCTGGGTTTACGCCTTGACCAAAACCTTGTCAGTCACTAACTTGGCATATTTCTTCACCTGCTGGCTCAAAGCCTTCCGGGCTTCCTGGCTCTGGGACTCAATGTCTTTGCGGGCGGCGTTTAACATCTTGCTCCCTTCCTCACTGGCGGCCGACAATATATCCTTTTCCTCGGCCACGGCCTCTTTCTTCCGGGACTCTCTGACCTCCCCGGCTTCCCTGCGGGCCCGGTCCAAAGCAGCCTGATAATCTTCGAGTTTTGATCTGGCCTGCTCGTTGAAGCGCTCAATCTCAGTTAAATCACTGGACATCTTGGCCTGTCTCTGCTTGACAATCCCCCGAATGGGCTTATAGAGAATTACGTTAAGTAAAGCCAGGAGAATCAGGAAATTGACGAGCTGGATGAATAAGGTGATGTTGAGTTCTATCATGCCGCCTCCCTGCAATTTGTGAAATTTGTTGCAAACTGGGAAGTCATTACCTCATTTCGCTTATCCTGTCAAAGATTTTTTGAAATGAAACCAGGTCATTCACGAGTTCAGTCCGCGTATCTGGCTATTTGTTCTTTTTTTCACTAACCTGCGTGCCTCAACAGACTCATAAGGCCCGCATCCACTCCGGCTTGAGTTGAACCTTTCCCGACAAGGCCTGGTCGATAAGTTGCAGGGTGGATTCTTTCTGATCTGGAAAGCGGACCCGGAGCGGGAGATAGTTGGACGCATGATTGGCCATGAAAAGGCCCCGGCTCAGGCGGGTGCTGGCCAGCATCTCCCTGAGCTCGCGTAATATGCCCTGCTCATCGGGCAAACAAAATCGCCCCTTTTCCCAATCCGTATACAAGGGGGTCCCGGGGATGAGCATCACGGTCAAGGCCCCAACATAATCCGGATCCATGGCCGAAAGCAGTTCCCCTGTCGCCCGGGCATGCTCCAGGGACCTTTGCGTTCCGGCAATGCCCAATAATACAGTGACCGAGAGTTTGATCCCGGCCCTTTTCACCTTTTGCCCGGCGGCAATGAGTTCTTCCGCCGTGGCTCCCTTGTTGATATCTTGTAAAACCTGATCATGACCGCTCTCCACGCCGAGATAGATGATCCCCAGTTTGAGCTCCCGCAACCGGACCAGGTCCTCCTCACTTTTCTTATGGATGGATTTGGCGTTGGCATAGGTTCCGATCCTGGTCAGCCAGGGGAGCTTGGCGTTTATGTTCTCCAGCAGGGGGATAAGCTTGCGCTGAGGAATTATCAACGAGTCTCCATCCATGAGAAACAACCGTCTCTGCCGCTGCATGGTCCGGGCGGCAAAATCGATATCCTGGGCGATAATGGATTCATCCTTGATCTGAAAACGCTTGTCCCCATAACTCCCGCAAAAGGTACATTTGTTGTGCGAGCAGCCCAGGGTGACCTGCAAAAGTATGCTGTTGGCCTCACTCGGGGGACGGATACACGATCCTTCATAGTGCATTCCTTCCATTTTCTTCCTTCCTTTCTTGACGAATACATGTTCTTGAGCCAATCTCATTCTGTGCCCAACCGGGAGACAGCAATGGAGGCTTCATGGATCAGTTTCAGAGTACGTACCAGGATAAAGTCTTGTCCACAGAGCAGGCTGTCAAAGCTATAAAAAACGGCAGCCGGGTGTTTATCGGCACTGGATGCGGAGAACCGCAAGCCCTGATTCGAGCTATGGTCCAGGATATGAGCATCCAGGACATTGTCATCTATCAGATGCTCTCATCCACCTTTGCCCAGTTCGTCAATGACGAGTCGTTCCTGAACCGCTTTTCCCTGAAGCTGTTTTTTATCAGCCAGCACATGCGCCAGGCGGCATTTGAAGGGAAAATCGATTACATTCCGGCCTATCTTTCCCAAATCCCGGAACTCTTTGACTCCCAGCAAATCGGCCTGGATGTGGCCATGGTCCAGGTCAGCCCTCCGGACCGGTTCGGCTATTGCAGTCTGGGAATTTCAGTGGACATCACCCTGGCCGGGCTGAAAAATGCGGGCACAGTCATTGCCCAGGTCAACCCCAACATGCCGCGGACCTGGGGGGACAGCTTTGTCCATGTCGATGAGGTCGACTATCTGACCTGGCATGAAGAACCCTTGGTGGAGATGGTCAATTTGACCAAAAATGAAGAAATAGTCAAAAGGATTGCCGGCTATGTCAGCCAGCTTGTGGACGATGGCTGCACCCTGCAGGTTGGCTTCGGCCACCTCCCGGATGCCATCCTTCCCTATTTGACTACTCACAAGGATCTGGGCATCCATACCCAGGTGATTACCGACGGACTCCTGCCTCTGCTGGAGCAGAAGATCATCACCAACAAAAAGAAATCCTACCTGCCGGACAGGGTTGTGGCCTCCTTGTGCATGGGATCAGAACAGCTCTATGAATATGTGGACAACAATCCCATGTTCTACTTCCGGTCCTCGAAGTTTGTAAATGATCCAAACGTCATTGCCCGCAACGATAACCTTATCTCTATAAGTTCGGCCCTGGAAGTGGACCTGACCGGGCAGACCTGTACTGACTCCAAGGGCTATCTGTTCTACAGCGGCATTGGCGATCAGGTGGACTTTATCCGTGGTGCGGCCATGTCCAAGGGGGGCTTTTCCATCATTGTCCTGCCCTCAACAGCCCAGAACGACGAAGTATCGCGTATTGTCCCCCACTTAAGCGAAGGCGCGGGTGTGGCCACAACGCGCGGCGACGTGGACATTGTGGTCACTGAATACGGCATCGCCGAGCTGCACGGCAAGGGTATATACCAGAGGGTCATGGAACTGGCCCAGATCGCTCATCCCAAGTTTCGGGAACAGCTTATTGAAGAGGCCAAAAAGCGGCACTACATATTCAACGATCAACTTCCCCCAACAAAGCAGGATCTCATTTTCCTGGAGAACTACAAGACATATCTCAGCCTGCCCACAGGCAAAGATGTGGAATTCCGCCCCTTGCTCCCTTCAGATGAGTTTGCTTCCCGCAATTTTTACTACTCCTTACAGGAAAACACCATCTATTACCGCTTCTTTAATCTGCGCAAGGTCTTTTCCCGCAAGATGCTTCAGCAGCAGTGGGCCTCGGTTGATTACCGCAAAAACATGACCATCATCGGCCTGATCCAGCGGGGAAAACACAAAGAAATCGTGGCCATCGGCTCATATGCCAAAGCGGATGAAGAGACTGCTGAGGTGGCCTTTGTGGTCAAGGAGGAGTATCAAAATCAAGGTATTGGCACCTATCTGGTCCAGACCCTGGAAAAGATCGCCAAAGAAAATAAGTATAATGCCTTCATCGCAACAGTCTTAACCGAAAACAAAAATATGATCCACGTCTTTCAGAAATGCTACCCCCATGCCACCATGAAGCGCAGCGGAGGCGGAGATGTGGAGATATTTATGCCCTTTGAGGACGCATCCTCAGCGTCCGAAGCCCGAAAGTAGGAGCAGTGCTGGACAGCCCGAAACAAGGCTTAAAGGTTTCAGGTGTCAGCGCCGCCGCTGGTCTCAGCCGCCCAGGTTGATCAAGAAAGAAACAGAGCATGAAGAGGGCTGGGCTTGGGGTCAAGCCCGCCCTACGCAAAAGCCGGCTCACCAGTAGGCCGCCCGGCACTCACTTGCAGGCATGGCCGTA
>JBKHIL010000288.1:0-3362 GCA_046538645.1 Desulfovermiculus sp. | reverse complement strand
GTTATGAAAATCGAAGGACTCAAACTCAGCAGCAAGCCTAGAAATCATTTTGCCAGCGACAACAACTCTCCTGTGCATCCGGCAGTGGTTCAGGCCATATTGTCGGCCAACCAGGGGCATGCCCTGGCCTATGGTGATGACTACTATACCCAGAGGGCCGCAGACAAGCTCAAGGACGTCTTTGAAACACAGTGCGATCCGTTTTTTGTCTTTACCGGAACAGGGGCCAATGTGCTCTGCGTGTCCGCACTGACCCGCTCCTACCAGGCGGTGATCTGTGCCGAGAACGCGCATATCAATGGAGCTGAATGCGGGGCTGCTGAGAAGTTTGCCGGGATCAAGCTCTTACCCATCCCTACCAGGACCGGAAAATTTACTCCGGAAGACATACAGAGCTTTCTCCTCCACTCTGGAGATCAGCACCATGTCCAGCCCAAGGTCGTGTCTTTGACCCAGGCTACGGACCTCGGACTGTATTACAGCGTTGAAGAACTGAAAGAATTGTGCACGTATGCGCACCGTCAAGGTCTTGCTGTGCATATGGACGGAGCACGGCTGTATACGGCCTGTGCCGCAGCTGGCGTTTCCCTGGCTGAAATGACCGCCAGGGCTGGTCTGGACGCCCTTTCTCTTGGCGGCACAAAAAATGGCCTGATGGGTGCTGAGGCCGTTTTGTTTTTCAGGCCGGAGCTTGCTGAGGACTTTAGGTATATCCGGAAGCAGGGCATGCAGCTCCCCAGCAAAATGCGCTTTTTGGCAGTCCAGATGGAGGCGTTGTTCACTGATCAACTGTGGCTGACAAATGCCCGCCACGCCAATCGCATGGCCAGTCTGCTGGAAGAGGAGCTCAGACAGATCCCGGAAATAGAGGTCACCCGCGAGGTGCAGACCAATATGGTCTATTGCACGATTCCGCCTCAGGCCATTTTGAAGATCAGAGAGCACTATCTTTTTTATGTCTTTGATCCCGGAAAATCTGAAGTCAGGCTGGTGACCAATTACGATACAAGGGAAGAAGACATCCATGGTTTCGTTCAAGTAAGCAAAAAGGCCCTGGCCGGGATATAAAAAGCTTGGGCCAGGAAATTTCGGTCCCATACAGGAACAGGCAACAAAACAAAAAAGGAGTTGAGTATGAAGCGGTTGGGAACACTGATGACAGCTTTGGCAATGTGTTTGTGCCTCTTTGGCCTGGCCCAGGCCAAAGAGATCGTTGTGGCTACGGACACCAACTTCCCCCCTTTTGAGTTCAAGGATCCTGAAACCGGGAAACACACCGGCTTTGATGTGGAATTGTGGGAGGCCATAGCAGAAGAGCTGGATCTGGAGTATGAACTGCAGCCCATGGATTTTAATGGGATTATTCCCGGGCTGCAGTCAGGTCAGCTGGATGTGGGCATCGCCGGGATTACCATAAAGCCGGAACGGGCTGAGGTCATTGATTTTTCAGATCCCTACTATGACGCCGGACTGCTCATTCTGGTCCGGGAGGAGAACACGGATATTAAAGAAGTGGAAGACCTCAAGGGCACGGTGGTGGCCACCAAGACCGGGACTACGAGTGAAGATTTTGTCAAAAAAGAAGCTGATGCCGAAGAGGTGAAGCTTTTCCCAAATACCGACGCCATGTTCATGGAATTGATAAGCAAAGGAGCGGATGCCGTGGTTTTTGATTCTCCGGTCATTGCCAATTACATGCGCAAGAGTGGAGAAGGAAAGGCCAAGGTCGTCGGTCCGCTCTATCAGGGCCAATCTTACGGAATCGGCTTTCCCAAGGGCAGCGATCTGGTTGCAGATGTCAATGAGGCCCTGCAAAAGCTGCGCGATGACGGGACCTATGCTGAACTGTACAAGAAGTGGTTTGGTACAGAGCCCAAATAATCAGCAATTCACCTGGTGCAGAGCCGGGGTTTTGCCCGGCTTTGTGCAGCACAATTTTTTTAAGAGCATGATATGGCATTTGAGTTCCAGACCCACGTTGTTATTGATACTTTTCCCATGCTTTTGCGGGGGTTGAAGTATACGATCTACATCACCGCCGGGGGACTGGCCATTGGCTTTGTCCTGGGCGCTTTCTTCGGACTGCTCAAGCTGAGCAAGACAATGGTGCTCAGAAAACTGGCTGGAGTATATGTTGAATGCATTCGGGGCACTCCCATGCTGGTCCAGGCCATGTTTTTGTATTACGGCGTTCCCATGGCCATGGGGATGCGCATTCGGCCCTTAACGGCAGGGATCGTTATTATCGCCGTCAACTCAGGGGCCTATATTGCCGAGATTGTCCGGGGAGCAGTTCAATCCATAGATACGGGTCAGGTCGAAGCAGGCCGCTCCATTGGTCTGACCTCAAACCAAACCATTCGCTATATCATCTGGCCCCAGGCCCTGAAACGCATGATCCCACCTTTGGGCAATCAGTTCATCATCAGCCTCAAAGACACATCTTTGCTCATGGTCATCGGGGTTGGTGAGCTCCTGCGGACCGGTCAGGAGATTGTTGCAGTCAACTTCAGGGCCTTTGAGGTCTACCTGGCAGTGGCCCTGGTCTATCTGGTCATGACCATGTCTATCGCCAAGGTCTTGCGGATTATAGAAAACAGGATGAATATTCCTGCGGCAAAATAGAGGTGCCGGCACGTGATCGAAATACACAATCTGCACAAGAGATTCGGACAGCTGGAAGTTATCAGGGGCATCGATCTGACCATCCAGCGCGGCGAGGTGGTCTGTATCATCGGTCCTTCCGGCTCCGGCAAATCCACGGTCCTGCGCTGCATCAATAAGCTGGAAGAACCAAGTGAAGGTACGGTGATTGTCGATGGCTACGATATTATGGCCCCCAAGACAAACATTAATTACATACGTACGGAAGTGGGGATGGTTTTCCAGCAATTTAATCTGTTTCCTCATCTGCCGGTGCTTGAAAACGTGACCCTCGGTCCTCTCAAGGTCAGGGGTATGAAGCGGGCCGAGGCCATCCGCACAGGCCGGGAGCAGCTGGCCAAAGTGGGCCTGGCGGACAAGGAAAAGAATTATCCGGATCATCTGTCCGGCGGGCAGAAACAGCGGGTGGCCATTGCCCGGGCCCTGGCTCTGCAGCCCAAGGCGATGCTTTTTGACGAACCGACCTCGGCCCTGGACCCGGAACTGGTCGGAGAAGTCCTTTTGGTCATGAAGCAGCTGGCGGACGAGGGGATGACCATGGTCGTGGTGACCCATGAAATGAACTTCGCCCAAAAAGTGGCCAACAGAGTCATTTTCATTGATCAGGGCATTATCCAGGAGGAAAATGCTCCGGCCGAGTTTTTCAATAATCCCCAAAATCCCAGGCTGCGGGATTTTCTGGGCAAAGTCGAGGCCCA
>JBKHIL010000287.1:0-3375 GCA_046538645.1 Desulfovermiculus sp. | reverse complement strand
CATCTTGTACAGCAGATCAAATTTATCAGGACTTAAAAGGTTGAGGGATTACATGTCACATCAAGGCCAACCCCAAATATCTCCAAGAACCAATAGCTCTGACCGCTACACCTTGCCTGACCACTTGGTGGATCAGGCCTTAGCACTTGGGGCGCACGGCGCAGCTGTCATCACACCGGACCAGGTCCCCATCCAGGACAGTCTGGCTGATTTATGCGCAGAGCTCAAATGCGACGGGTATGGCCAGTCCATGAGCTGTCCCCCGCAGGTTGCCGGACCGGCCTGGTTCAGGGCCAGGCTGGCAGAAGCATTTGTAGTTCTGGCCTTTAAGTTTGACGTACCGACTGATATCCTGCACTCCAGCCAGCGCTGGGATCTCTTCGGACTGCTGCACGAGACTGCGGCCAGCCTGGAAAAAACGGCCCGGGAGGCCGGCTTTGAATATTCCTTCGGCCTGGCCGGCGGATCCTGCAAGAACATCTTCTGCTCCAGCCACTATCAATGCCGGGTGCTTTCCGGGGGCGGTCCATGCCGCAATCCTGATTCGGCCCGGCCTTCCATGTCCGGATACGGAGTCAATGTCAAAGACCTGGCCGAAGTCCTGGGCTGGCCCATGGAGTCCACGGTGTCAGATCCCACCTCGGGGCAGATGTCTACCGCCCTTCTGGCCGGAATGGTGGTCGTGCTGTAAGTTGAAATTTGACACGTAATCGTTTCATCAACAGAATCAAGCTTTGTCTGTTCAGGTCATTTATAAGACGTCACGATAAACAAAGGAGCTGGCATGCAACGACGGGTAAACTACGAACCGCTGAGTCCGCTTCACTTTCTGGAACGCAGCGCCTACGCCTTTCCTGAAAAAACCGCTGTCATCTATGAGAACACCTCCTATTCGTATGCCCAATTCAAAGACAGGGTCTGCCGCCTGGCCACGGCCTTAAAAAAGCGGGGGATCGGCAAAGACGACAAGGTAGCCTTTTTATGCCCCAACATCCCCCAGACTTTGGAGGCCCATCAGGGGGTCCCTCTGTTGTCCGCCATTCTGGTCACCATCAATATTCGCCTTTCTCCGCAAGAAATCTCCTACATCCTGCAGGATTCAGGAAGTAAAATCTTATTTGTCGACACTGAGCTGGCCCCCTCCATCCAGCCCGTCATGGATGAAATCAAAGGCATAGAGATCGTGAATGTCTGCGATGTGCAGGGCAAGGCCTTTGATGCCCCCGACTATGAAGAGTTCATCGATGTAGAGCCGGAAGAATTTCACTTTGGGGTGGACGACGAACTGCAGCCCATCACTATCAACTACACCAGCGGGACCACAGGAATGCCCAAAGGGGTCATCTACTCCCATCGGGGGGCATACCTGAACGCATTAAGCGAAGTCTACGAGTATCATATTCATCACCGCTCCAAGTATGTGTGGACCCTGCCCATGTTTCACTGCAACGGATGGTGTCACACCTGGGGAGTGAACGCCCCTGGAGCGACCCATATCTGCCTGCGCAAGGTGGTGCCGGAAGACATCTTTGCCGCAATCTCCAGGAACCGGGCCACCCATTTGTGTGGTGCTCCCGTGGTTCTCTCAGCCATGGCCGACTATGCGAGCAAGAATCCTGTGGATGTGCCGGAGGGATTCATCATCAATACAGCCGGAGCCCCCCCTTCTCCGGCCATCATTCGCCAGATGGAATCCATCGGCTGCAATGTGACCCAGAGCTACGGCCTGACTGAGGTCTATGGTCCGCACAGCTTTTGCGCCTGGAAGGAGGAATGGGACGATCTGCCCACTGAAGAACGGGCCAAGATCAAGGCCCGGCAGGGCGTACCTTATGTGACCACCAATTACATGGATGTTGTGGACATCGATACCATGCAACCCGTACCTCATGACGGAAAGACCATTGGCGAGATCGTCATGTGGGGCAACAATGTCATGCTCGGATACCACAACAAGCCGGAAGAGACGGAAAAAGCCTTTCACGGCGGGGTGTTCCACAGCGGGGACCTGGCTGTGACTCATCCGGACGGGTATGTGGAGATCAAGGACCGCTTAAAGGACATCATCATCAGCGGCGGAGAGAACATCTCTTCAGTGGAAGTGGAAAATGTGATTTACGAACATCCCGATGTCCTGGAAGCAGCAGTGGTGGGCATACCTCACGAGAAGTGGCAGGAAGTGCCCAAGGCATATATTAAACTTAAGGAAGGAGCCCAGGTTACAGCTGACGAGATCCAAAATTTTTGCAAAGAACGGATCGCCAAGTTCAAGGTGCCCAAGGAGATAGAGTTCGGGGAATTACCCAAGACGGCCACCGGCAAAATCCAGAAGCACAGGCTGCGGTCCGGGAAGTAATGAATGAATAACCCAAGTTGTATTACAGCCCGTTCTTATCCAAAAGAACGGGCTTTTTCTTTATTCAGCGCACACACTGCAGCAAAGTCAAAGACTGACTCTCAGCCCTTGTCCCACCGCTGCCAATCAAACCCGACCACATTCCGCTGTTCACTGGAAAACTCCACCCCGATCAGATACACCTCCTGACCGGCGAACTTGTCCGCATACCCCTTGGCCTTGATCTGCTCCAGGGCCTTGCCGGTATCGGTCAACTCCACCACCTTGAACTCAATGATATACACCCGGCCCTCAAAGCGAATGACCAGATCAATGCGCCCTGTGCTCGTCGGTTCCTCCGGATGCACATCCAAGCCCAGGGCGGCAAAGTAGCAGTAGACAATAGAGGCGTAGTAACCTTCATATCCGGCCAGCTGATTTCGCCGGTACCAATCATGAGGTATGGAGGCAAAAAAAGCCTGAAATATATCTTTCATTGCATAAAGGTCATTGGCCAGCAAAGCGTCTATCAGATTGGATTGATTTTTAGTTTTGGCCAGACGGTCCTGGGCCAGGGTGCTCAAAATTGAGTTAGTAAGGCTGGATTTGACCTCCATATTGGGGTAGGTCAAGGTATACCGGCGGAATGAACCAATCTGTTCAAAATCGGCGAATGTCAAATAGCCGGTCTGGAAGAGGAGGGTCTCGGCTGTGATGTATTCCACGTCAAAGCTCCCCACGATCTCTTCCCCCGCCGTAAGATTCTCGATCTGTGGGATGCTGTATTGTCCGTTCGTGAGCAGCTTGATCAAAAAGCTGGGTGTGCCTGTCTCAAACCAGTAGTTGGAAAACTCTTTGCTATCCAGGTACAAAAGGATGTCGAAGGGGTTGTATACCTCTTGCCCCAGCCAGTTGTATCCGTTGTACCACAGCTTGACATCTTCCAGATATACTCCCTGCAGACGATCTGCAAAAACTGCCTCCAACTCTTGCTGCGTATATCCGCACAGGGCTGAATATCGTTTGTCTATGGTAATATC
>JBKHIL010000286.1:0-3406 GCA_046538645.1 Desulfovermiculus sp. | reverse complement strand
TTCCGCTCTCTGCTCATCCCTCCATGCCCTTTGCTCATCACTGACAAGCATTCAGGCCTCTCTTCCTGAGTAAAAGGTCCCTTGTACGAATACCTTCACTCCCCGCTCTCTGCCCTCTGATCTCTGCCCTCTGCCCTCTGTCCTCCGTCCTCTGCCCTATGCCTTCTCCTGGACATGCCCCAGCCTTTCCAAAACATCCTGAACCAGTTCATCCACACTTCTGTGGGCCGGAAGGATATAATGCAGAGTCTGGAAATACAAGGGTTCCCTTTGGACAAGGGTCTGAGCAATTTCTTGATCTGCAGGCAGTCCGGACAGGGAGGGCCGCCAGGCTGCATCCTCCTGATCAGCCAGCCTCTGATGCAGGACTTCGGCAGAAGCCATGAGATAAAATACCTTTCCGCTGCTGCGCAGCAGGTTCCGGTTCTCCTCCCTGAGCACGACTCCGCCCCCAGTGGCTGCCACCTGCCCGGTCTGGGCGCATATCCTGCGCACCACCTGATGCTCCAAGTCCCGAAATGCTTCCCACCCCTGGTCTTGAACAATCTGAGCAATACTTAAGCCAGTGAGCTCTTGGACCAATTCATCGGTATCTGTGCACACCAGACCCAGTCTCTGGGCCACTGCCCGGGCCAGGGTGGTCTTGCCGCTCCCCCGGGGACCGATAAAAAATATATTTATCGAGCGCAGGTCTGCCGGAGGCAGATCCCGCCAGCTCCCGTGTTTATGCCGCATCGTGGCCCCGGGGTCTTCTACCTCATACTTTTTGTGAATAAATTTTGTCACTTTTTCTCCACCTGATGATTCTTTCGTGCTGACACGCATACGTCGAATTTCTGTCTAGAATGCACATTTTTGTGTCATAAATTTGCATTAATGTGCACATTTTTGCACACTTAACTTTTTATGTGGCCAAAATCTTGTTTTCTATCCCCAGAAAACACTCATTTTTGACTTTTCAGCACCAGGATACGAAAACGGACCAGAGCTTGCATAAGAGCCTAAAATGGCCTCAGTATCCTGAGGCTGGAAAATCCGGGCTGATTATTTTTTTATCCTCTCTGACATACTTTCTGGGAGTAATACACATATGTCAACACAGCCGCTGACTATTCTTTGGGTGGATGAGGTGTCGGATCAAACCAAGCACCTGGCCTCAGTTCTGGAGTCAGAAACCAGGGCCGGCGTGCTTCTTGAGCCAGATCCCGTCCAGGCCTTGAATCTGGCCCAGAATCAAGAGGTTGATCTGTGCCTGATCAACCTGCCGTTAACTCAACTCAGTTTGCCTGATTTCATCCCCAGACTCAAGGAGATTGATCCGACTATAGTCACCACCATAGCCGTAACTTCAGATCAACGCCAGGACATGGTTCAGGCCTTGTCTGCCGGAGCCCATTTTCACCTCTTCTTGCCTTACGAACAGGCTGAAGTCATTCTCGTAGCCACCCGGGGGCTCAAACACCGCGAACTCCTCCTGCAGGCCGGACGCTCCCGCCCCTCTCTGCGTCAAAGTGACGGTTTCCATGGGATCATAGGCGTTTCCACCAGCATGCGCCGTGTCTTTGACCTTATAGAGCGCATCGCCGCACATGATCAGGGAACAGTGCTCATCCAAGGCGAGAGCGGGACGGGCAAGGAATTGGTGGCCCGGGCCATACACGACTTAAGTCCCAGGGCCGGGCAGCGCTTCATGACCATCAACTGCGCAGCTATCCCGGACGAGCTTCTGGAAAGCGAGTTCTTTGGGTATGAAAAAGGAGCGTTTACCGGGGCTGACCAGAGCAAGAAAGGGCGCATCGCTCTGGCCGATCAGGGAACTGTATTCCTGGACGAGATAGGAGACATGAAGCTGTCTTTGCAGAGCAAGATCCTGCGCGTTCTTCAAGAACAGGAGGTCGATCCTGTAGGGGCTGGCTCTCCGGTTCCGGTCAATGTTCGAATTATTGCAGCTACGCACGCCAATCTGGACCAGGCGGTACAGGAAGGACGATTCCGGCAGGACCTCTATTATCGGTTAAGCGTTGTCCCCCTGAACATCCCGCCCTTGCGGGAGCGGCCGGAGGATATCCCTGCCCTGGTCAATACGTTTATCATGATGTACAATCGGGGAGTCAAGTTCGGGGTACAGCGTTTTTCCAATCAGGCCATACAAGCCCTGCAAGCCTATCCCTGGCCGGGAAACATCCGGGAACTGGAAAACCTGGTTCAGCGGATGTGCATCCTGCATTGTGAGCAAACCGTGCACCTGGGAGATCTGCCCCCCAAATACCGTGGCTTTCGCCGCTCCGACCGCCAGACGTCCATCACCTCCACAGCCCAGAACATGGGGAACATAGATTTTTATTCCCGGATGAGCGAACTCGAAGACCAGCTCATCATGCACGCCCTGCGGCAGTCCAAGGGAAACAAGAAGCTGGCGGCCCAGCTGTTGAACATGAAACGGACCACCCTGCTTGAAAAGATCAAGAAAAAGAAGCTCGGTCCGGTCCTGGACCAGATGCTGAAAAAGAATTCCTCATCGCCGGCAAATTACACCAAAGTGATGTAGAAATACAAAAGGATGAGATCATATGATCTCATCCTTTTGTATATGGGCAATGCAGGATTCGAACCTGCGGCCTCCAGCTCCGGAGGCTGGCGCTCTATCCGACTGAGCTAATTGCCCGGAAGTCGATTTTTTTATCCCAATGTTTGCAACTTGTCAACATAAGCATTCCCACTGAGAACAAAATGCCCTGGCCGTTGCGCGCCACCTCATCCTTGCTCAACACCTCACTTTGCCCTATCCTGCACCTGAGCAGCTAAAGATACACCCCAAACCATACTTTGCACCAGGACCGGGCATGATCGCCATACCTCACGAGCTTAGTCCTTACAGAATCATCTTGGCCATGAGTGGTGCAAGCGGCATAGGTTATGCGCTCTCCTTGCTGCATGCCCTGACTGAGCTCCCGCACATAAAGACCCATCTGATCATCTCAAAGGCTGCGGCTACAATCCTGGAGCTGGAGGCAGGCAAGAAGGTTCAGGATCTTCCCCTGGACAAGGTTATGGTCCATGAATGCCAGGACATGGCCGCTCCCCCGGCCAGCGGTTCCTGGCTCCATCAGGGCATGATCGTCTGTCCCTGTTCCATGGCCAGCCTGGCGGCAATCAGACATGGAACAGGTCACAACCTCATCCACCGGGCGGCTGATGTAACAATCAAGGAAAAACGGCCCTTGATCCTTGTCCCCAGGGAAACACCCTTAAGCCCTGTTCATTTGAGCAACATGCTCGGACTGGCCCAGGCCGGGGCCACCATCATGCCGGCCTGTCCAGGATTTTACCATGGGCCGCAAACAGTTCAGGAATTGATAAATCAATTGGTTGGGCGTATACTTGATCAAATAGGAATCACCCACAA
>JBKHIL010000045.1:0-9315 GCA_046538645.1 Desulfovermiculus sp. | reverse complement strand
CAGCTTTCAAGATCATTTTGTTCTCAGGTGTAAGGAGCCTGAACACATTTCCCTGTCAACCAGATACAGATTGAGCCACCTGATATAGTTGACAATAAAGAGAAAAACCAAAAAGCCATGGTATCTGCTTTCACAGTGAGAGCACCAGCGCAACTTGTTTGCAGCCTGCCGCTTGACGTTGGCTGGCAGGTGCTTACAAAAGAGAATTAATTCGGACCAGCTTCTTGTCAAGCGGTCGGTTTCAGGCCAATATCAATTTCAAAACCAGGACTGAGGAGGATGTGCCATGCCCATTTACGAATTTTATTGTCCTGATTGCCATATGATATTTAATTTTTTTACTCCTCGAGTGAACACCACAACCAGGCCAGGTTGTCCTCGATGCCAAAGAGTCGGATTGGAGCGCAGGGCATCGGTCTTTTCAATTTCCCGGCATCGAAACGAGGAGGATGAGGACGGCTTGCCGGATATTGATGAGTCCAGGATGGAACAGGCCATGCAGATGATGGCCCGAGAAGCAGAGGGGGTGGATGAAGACGACCCCAGACAGGCAGCCCAATTAATGAAGCGGCTGTGTTCGGCCACCGGACTGGAGATGGGTCCGGGCATGCAAGAGGCCATGCGCCGCCTGGAAGCCGGTGAAGACCCCGATCAAGTAGAAGCCGATCTGGGCGATGTTTTGGAAAATGACGAGCTTTTCACAATGGCCAGGCGGGGAGGGCGCATGCCAAGAGCTCCAATAACCGATGAGACAATTTATGACCTGTAAGGTTGCAATATCAGTTTGTTCATTTTATTTTTCCATCTTCTGTTCAGCATTGCCTGCGGCCAAGTTGAAATATTATGTGGCCCACAGCGGGCAAAAAAGAATGATAACTTACTAACAACCGGAAAGATTCATTTCCCGCAAGGTGTGTGTGCGTACTCCATTTTCTCCCAATCCAGCCCATCCTTTTCAGTTGGTTAAGTTTCTGTCCTGGAGTTCCCTGCTCCTTATCCTTTGTGCATCTTTGTTTATGGTCGTGGTTATTGGCAATTATGCCGAACGGTCGGTGGTGGCCAAGGATAAGGAGTTTTCCCGTCTTTTGGCCGAAAACTTAAACCATCAGATATATCAGCGCTTCACTTTGCCCACATTGTTAGGCTTTGGCCGCGTACAGCTTAAGAACGAGGCCCAGTATGAACGATTGGATAAAATCATCGATTATACCATCCATGGGTTCAAGATCCTCAAGCTTCAGATATACGATCTCCAGGGCCGGGTGTCTTATTCCGAAGAGGAGGAGTTACTAGGAACACGGGTCCTTGATCCTGAAGATATGAGTTCGGCCATCGAGGGCAAGACCACATATGTGGTCCAAAATACCAATATGTCCTGGTGGTCTTATCTGCGGTTGAATCTGCCCCCTCAGAGCTATGTGCTCAAGACCACATTCCCCTTGCGGACCGAGCAGAGCCTTTCCCCGGCCCATAAGGGAACGGTTATCGGTGTCTTACAGTTCACTCAGGACATTACAGATGATTATGAAAAGATCCGGGCCTTTCAGGTTTTGGTAACTGTGGTCATCCTGGTCTCGGCCATGATCCTTTTCCTGCTTCTGTACATGATCATTCGCAGGGCGGACAGGCTCATTGCAGAGCGAATCCAGGAAAAAGAACGTCTGGAGCGGGAACTTCATCAAAATGAAAAGTTGGCTAGCATGGGACGTATGTTGGCCAGTATTGCTCACGAAATACGCAATCCCCTGGGCATTATTCAAAGCAGTGCTGAATTGCTGTCCAAACGTTCGGCCCAGGCCAATGATGTCGGATACAGGCTGGCCCAAGCCATTTTTGATGAATCCAGAAGGCTCAGCCGGACGGTGAACGATTTTCTAGATTATGCCCGGCCGAAAGAACCGAAGATGAACCCGGTGTCTCTGGGCACTATTGTCGGCCAAGCGGTTGATTTTTTGGAACATGAGCTCAATAAAAATGATATCCAGGTTGTTTGTAATGTTCCGGAGACAGCCCATGTCAACGGAGACAAGGACCTCCTCTACCGGGCCATATACAACCTGCTGGCCAATGCCTGCCAGGCGATGTCCGGGGCCGGAAAGGTCAGGATATCCTGGGACGACACGAAGCGAAAACTGCTCATAGATGATCAGGGCCCTGGGTTTGATATCGAAATGCAGAAAAAATACGTGGAGCCATTCTTTACTACCAAAGATACAGGGACCGGCTTGGGGCTGGCTATTGTCTCCACGATTATAACCAATCATGGGGCCACGATGCATTTGGGCAAGAATCCTGAAGGCGGAGGCCGGGTGGAAATTATCTTTCCAGAATAATAAGGAGAAAATGCAGCCATGCCTGCAAATATATTGGTGATCGATGACGAACAAAACTATCTGCTGCTTTTGGATACCTTGCTCTCGGATGAGGGCTATAGTGTGACCACCTTGCAGGATCCGGAACTGGCTCTGGAATATCTGTCAGAATCTGATGTGGATGTAGTCATCACCGACATGAAGATGCCCAGAGTCAGCGGCCAGGATATCCTGGAGCACATCAAGAAGAACTATCCCTATATCCCGGTACTCATCATGACTGCGTACGGCAGTATTGATGGAGCAGTGCAGGCCATGCGGTGCGGAGCCTTTGATTACATCGCCAAGCCGTTTTCCAATGATGAATTGCTGCTCTCGGTGCACAAGGCAGTGAAGATGAGCGAGGCGGAGCAGCAAAATCGTCTTTTGCGGCAGAGTCTGCAGGACAGACACGGAGCGCACAATATCATCGGCCGCAGCCAGGGAATCCGGCAGATACTTGATCTGGTGGCCAGGGTGGCTCCGAGTACCAGCAATGTCCTTATTACCGGCGAATCCGGAACCGGAAAGGAACTCATTGCCAAGGCCCTGCACTATGCCTCCAATCGCAAGGATGGCCCGTTTATCTCCGTCAACTGCATGGCCCTAAATCCCGGAGTTATGGAGAGTGAGCTCTTTGGGCACGAGAAGGGGTCCTTTACCGGGGCCACAGTCAAAAAACGCGGCCGGTTCGAACTGGCCCACACCGGAACCCTTTTTTTGGACGAGATCGGCGAGCTGTCCTTTGACACCCAGGTCAAGCTGCTCAGGGTCATTCAGGAACACTCGTTTGAGCGGGTTGGAGGGAGTGAAACCATCCACGTGGATATCAGGCTGGTGGCGGCCACAAACAAGGACCTGCAGCAGGAGGTGGAGCAGGGCCGTTTCCGGGAAGACCTCTTTTATCGCTTAAATGTGGTCAACATCCATATTCCGCCCTTGCGGGAGCGGGTAGAGGACATTCCTCTTCTGGCCGCTCAGTTTCTGCAGGCCTTCAGCAAGGAAAATGCCAAACAGGTCAATGGGATTGATCCAACGGCCATGCAGGCGCTGACCGCCTATCACTGGCCCGGGAATGTCCGGCAGCTGGAAAATGTAATTGAACGGTGCGTTGTTCTGGCTCGAGGAGAGAGCATTGGCATGGAAGATCTGCCGGCTGAACTCAAGGAGGAATCTACGCAGTTCAAAAGCGCGGCCGATCTGTTGCCTGCAGAGATTAATCTGGGGGATACCCTGGAGAAAATCGAGGCCGCCTTGATCCGCAGGGCTTTGGTCCGGTGCAGCTTCGTTCAAGTCAAGGCTGCCGAGAGCCTGGGCATTTCCAAGAGCCTTTTACAGTACAAGCTGAAAAAATACCATATTTCCGGCAAGCAATAACAGAGATATGTTTTCCCCAGTCCAGGCCTTTGTCCAGGATTTGCGGGCAATGGAGCAGGTAGGTCCGCACATTGTCCATGAAGAGGTTTTTGCCTCTTCCCGGGCCGAGCTGCAAAATGTGCACAGACCGTGGCCTCCTGAGGTACAGAACCTGCTTCAGGACAAGGGTATCCACAGTCTTTATTCCCACCAGGCCCGGGCCATGGACCTGATCCGCCTTGGCCGGCACACGGTCATAGCGACCCCCACAGCCAGCGGTAAAAGCCTGGTTTATTCACTGCCGGTCCTGGAAAGAATAGCCGCCAATTCACAGAGCCGCTCCCTGTTTCTGTTTCCACTTAAGGCCCTGGCCCAGGATCAGCTGCGAGGCATACATGAGCTTACTGCCAGCTGGCCCTGGCGAATCCGGCCTCAGGCCGCGGTTTATGACGGGGACACCCCAGCCCTGCACAGGGCAAAGCTGCGTAAAAATCCTCCGCACATGCTGTTGAGCAATCCGGAGATGCTGCACTTAAGCCTGCTCTCCAACCACCAGCAATGGGCTGGCCTGTGGACTCATCTGGATTATGTGGTAGTGGACGAAGTACACACCTACCGGGGAGTTATGGGGTCGAACATGGCCTGGGTCTTCCGCCGCTTGCAACGCATTTGTGCTCAATACGGCGCGCATCCGACCTTTGTTTTTTGTTCGGCCACCATCGGTAATCCCGGGCAGTTGGCCCGGGACTTGACCGGGCTGCAGGTGGAAGTTGTGGACCAGAGCGGCGCGCCGCAGGGAAGGCGGCATTTCCTGTTTATAAACCCTTTGCACGGGGCAGCCCAAAGCGCACTTCATCTCCTGCAGGCCAGCATGGAAAAAGGGCTGCGGACCATCGTCTATACCCAATCCAGAAAGATGACAGAACTTATCGCCTTGTGGGCCAAACGCCGCTGCCCGGAGATGACCGGGCGGATCAGCGCTTACCGCTCCGGTTTTCTTCCCAGTGAACGCAGGGAGATTGAAAATAAGATGAACAAGGGGGAAATCCTGGCTGTGATCGCCACCAGTGCCCTGGAACTGGGCATAGATATCGGCGGTCTGGATGTGTGCATTCTTGTCGGGTATCCAGGGTCGATCATGGCCACCTGGCAGCGCGGAGGCCGGGTGGGACGACAGCAGCAGGACAGTCTGGTGGCCATGATCGGTCATGAAGACAATCTGGATCAGTATTTTATGAGCCATCCACAGCTTTTTTTTGAGCTGCCTCCAGAGGATGCGGTGATCAATCCCTTCAATCCGGTGATCATGGATACACATATCCAGTGCGCGGCTTCTGATTATGTCCTGCACAGGCATGAGCCTTTGATGGAGGAATCAAAGGTCCGCAAATCCGTATCCCGGCTTATCCAGTCCGGACGTCTAGGGCAGAGCCAGGATGGGAACAGGTTTTTTGCCCTGGACCCTCAGGTGGCAGGCCGGGTCAATCTGCGGGGATCAGGGCGGACATTTAGTATTATTGATCAGCTCAGCGGACGAGTCATTGGAAGCATAGATCATTTCCGGGCCTGCCACGAGACGCATCCGGGTGCGGTATATCTGCACCGGGGTCGAACCTATGTCATAGATGATCTGCAGGCTGAAAACGGGACAGTGGTGGCTACTCCGCGCCAGGTGAAGTACTACACCCGGGTCCGGACCGAAAAGGAAACCGAGATTCTATTCTGCCAGGAAACGGAAAGCGTTGGAGCGGTCCGGGTCTCTTATGGCCGCCTGCGGGTCACCGTGCGCATTATCGGGTATGAGAAACGTTTCACCCGGGGACACAAGTTGATCGATGTCTGTCCCCTTGACCTGGAACCTTTCGTCTTTGAGACCGACGGCCTGTGGGTACAGATCCCCCCGCAGATCCGGGACAAAACCGAAGCAGCCAGGCTGCACTTTATGGGCGGCATCCATGCCCTTGAACATGCCATGATCGGGCTCATGCCTCTGCTGGTCCTGGCCGATCGCAACGACCTGGGCGGGATCGCCCAGCCTCACCATCCGGGTTTGGGGACAGCTGCGGTCTTTGTCTATGACGGGATCCCGGGCGGGGTGGGATTGACCAGGCAGGCCTTTGCCCGGATAAAGACCTTGCTTGACCAGACCCTGCATGCGGTCAGGACATGTCCCTGCCAGGCCGGATGTCCGGCCTGCGTGCACTCCCCCAAGTGCGGGGCAGGGAATCGGCCGCTGGATAAGCAGGCCGCCGTGTATATCCTGGAACTCAGTCTGGGATTTGATCCCTCCCCACCGGCCAGGCAAGTGGTCCAGCCCCGGGCTGAGCCTGTTTTCAATAAAACCACAACCCCGCAGCAGCAACACAGCAACAAGCAAAAAAAACTGCATTTTACTGTGCTTGATATCGAGACCCAGAGATCTGCCCAGGAGGTGGGGGGATGGAATATGGCCCGGGAAATGGGGGTGAGTTGTGCTGTGCTCTATGATTCCGGGCAAAATGAGTTTATCCGCTTTGCAGAACAGGATATACCGGCTTTGATCCGCCACCTGATGAAGGCGGACCTGGTAATTGGTTTTAATATAAAACGCTTTGACTACCAGGTCTTAGGCCCCTATACCCAAAACTCCCTGCATCGCCTGCCTACCCTTGATCTGTTGCAGGATATACGCTCCAGGCTGGGATATGGCCTGTCCCTGGACCATCTGGCCGGGGCTACGCTAGGCGTTCATAAAACCGGGAACGGGTTGCAGGCAGTGCGCTGGTGGAAGGAAGGGAAGGTGGACAAGATCATGGATTACTGCCAGGAGGATGTGGCCTTGACCCTGGGCCTTTATCTGCACGGCCGGGACCACGGCCATGTCCTGTTCCACAATAAGGCCAAAAAACTGGTTCGGTTTCCGGTGGAGTGGCCAGAAAAATGAATAGGTGGGCAGCGGTGGACAGCCAAGAGTCTTCTGGAAAACCGATGGAGACATGCTGCCTTCAAAAGTTCCTCCCAATAGTCTTGGCCACATAATACCCTGGTTATTTCTGAAGCCTCTATGATAAAATATATGCTGCACCCAGAGCAGGCACACCATCTGTAAGTTATATTATTCGCAGAAGAGCCTGGTCAGAGTTTGTTTGTCCCGGAAGGTGTGCCGAAGTGTCTGCGGTTAAGGCGGAAAACAAGCCACATGGTTGCAAACTGCAGGGCTACTGCCACCAGGGAGATCATCCAGTAGACTGGAGAGAACTTGACGATCAGACCCGCGTCCACCATACCCCGGTTGAGCCAGAAATGAAGCATAACCGCCAGGGCCACTCCGGGACAGATCAGAGCGTAGGATCCCACCGAGATCTCGCGGCCGAGGATGAACCGGCGGATATAGCCGAGCCGTGCCAGCACCAGGCCGGTCAGCAAGGCGAACAGCAGCTGAGCGGAAAAAAACTGGCTGAGCAGCATTAACCGATCTGCACCACTGCTGGCTAGTGCGAAATGCTCATTAAGCCCATGCCCTTGGCGCAAAGACAGGATGCCGATGATTGTCAGCAGTGGAATAAAGATGGACAAGGTTGGTGCGGTCTCGATGTTGGCCCCGTTCTCAATCAGGGAACGAAAGCCCAAAACCAGGGCAACAGCACCGATCAGGACTGCGGCGACCAAAAAAAAGGTTGAAAACACCAGGCCGGTCCCAGCCACCACATGGTTTGCCGACATGCCTGCAGGAGCAGCAAGCCCAACACCGATCATGGCCAGGGCAAAAGCGGGCATGGCTTGGGCAAAAGAATTGTTGGCAGCGCAACTGAAACCGCCCTGGGTCAGCACCCGGCCAAGGAACCCTCCCAGCTGGCCCAAGGCCAGCACGCCAATGGCCAGGAAGGCCAGCAGAGCCAGGGGGAAGAGATACTCGACCACACTCCACAGTCCGGGGACAAAAACCATTCCGAAGACAAAGCAGACGTTGACGCTCATGGCCATGGCCAGCGGCATGGCCATGAGCTGGGTCTCGGCGTTGGAAGTACGGAGCTGGGCAAAGGCCTCAGTTTGCTTCCAGGATCGGTACTGGATAAGGTTCCAAACCAGATACTTGATATTCAGAAAACCGCACAGAGCGACCCCGGCCACTGCGGCAATTATCATAAACCGCATCGATATCCCGCCTGCAGCAAATGCCAAGACAATGTCCTCGAACACTGGAACTGGGCGGCTTGGGTGCAATGAAATCCAGTGCATGAGCCACATGAAAAAAGTGACGGCCAATCCGCCTGCTCCCAGGGAGACCAGAAAATAGAGCGGCGAATACGTATCAGAGGGTTTGCCGGGTGTTGTTTGCATAGTCGCTCCTTGCTGCGGAAACGCTCGGCGGTCTGTTCATATAGTCTCAGGTTAACTATTTTTGACACCATACACCTCGCATCTATGAGGCGACCGCCAATCTTAAGCGCTGCGCCGGGTCCCGGTTCGACCCGGAATTGGTGTACAAATAATCTGTGACCGGAAGCACACACCACCGCAGACTTCCGACCTTGGTTACGCCTGCAACTCCTCCCGCAGAGCCTGGGAAACCTCCCGGGTCAGGTCCAGGACCTTGCGGGCCTGCTCTTCAGACAGGGAACCGGTACCACAGCTCGGGGTGATCAGGGACTGGGCCATGAGCTTATCCCGGTCTATACCTAGTCCTATCAGGTGCTCGAATTTGTCCCGGAGCTGATTGAGCAGGGATTGTGCTGTTTCCTTTTCAATATCTGCCGGCTCCAGGGTGGGAACGATGCCCCAGGCGATGATTCCTCCCCGATCCATAAACCGGATCAGGTCCTGGCCGTAGATGGCCAGCTTATCAAAATATGTATAGGCGTCAAAACTCAAGATATCCGCTTTGGAGTCGAAGATGACAGACCAGTCGGCATTGGCACAGACATGGACTCCGGCCAGGCCTCTTCGGCTATGGATCTGGTCTATAATCTCATTGAGACAATCCAGGACGTCCTGTTTGGAAATGCTGATGAACTCGGATGAACCGAAGCCGGCCAAAGCGGGCTCGTCCAAAAAGACAATGACCGGCACTTCAAATTGGCTTAAGTGTTCAACCTGCCAGGCGGCCTTGAGGGCCAAAAGCTTGACTGCCGCGTCCCGGAGCTGATCATCGTAAAATACGGCCCGTTTTTCTTGATCCTTGACCCCGGTGGCAAAGGTGATCGGTCCGGTGATCTGTCCTTTGACTGCAAAGAGATCCGGCTTTTTTTCCTTAAGAATTTCAATCAAGGTGGAAAAGCCTTTGGCCCGGGAATCGTCCAGAATGAACCGGGTATCATCCAGGGCCTGCTCTTCTTCGGTGACAGCCATATACTGTTCATAAAAAGAGACCAGCTCAGCCTCAAAGGATTCGGACGCAGTATTTATATACTCCCGGTCCCCGGATTGGCTCCATCCGGGCAGGCCGGGCAGGAACTGGGCCATCATCCCTTCCTGGGCATAGACCGGGAGCTGGGCCCAGAGCGGTATTTCCGGGGTGGACTTTAAAATGAGTTCTGTGGCTTGCCGATGATCCCGTAAAGGGATGCTCCCAATGAGTAACGGGCGGCAATAGGGTTGGAACATGATTTGATTCATACAAGGAAACCTT
>JBKHIL010000285.1:0-3420 GCA_046538645.1 Desulfovermiculus sp. | reverse complement strand
TCCCGGAACTCGATCTGTTTGGGCACCTTGTAGTTGGCCAGTTTCTGGCGGCAAAAGGCAATGATCTCCTTTTTCTCTATCGTTTGATCCGGCTTGGGCACAATATAGGCTTTGATAATCTCTCCCCTGGTCTTGTGCGGCACCCCCACACAGACCGCATCCGCCACCTGGGGATGCTCATATAAAACCTCGTCGATCTCCCGGGGATAAATATTATATCCACCTGAGATAATGAGATCTTTTTTGCGGTCGACAATAAAAAAATAGCCTTCCTCATCCATGAAGGCAATATCTCCGGTGTACAGCCAATTATTGCGAAGCGTTGCCGCGGTCTCTTCCGGACGGCCCCAATAGCCGCGCATGACTTGAGGTCCCCTGATGATCAGCTCCCCTTCCTCTCCCGGAGCCAAAAGCTCAGTCCCCATTTCTTTGTCCACAATGCTCGCGTCAGTGTCGGGAAAGGGCAATCCAATGGACCCTGTTTTCCGCTTGCCCCGAATGGGATTTAAATGGGTTACCGGGGAGGTCTCGGTCAAACCAAACCCCTCAATGATCTCAGCTCCGGTCAATTCCTTAAATTGTTTTGTCAACTCCACCGGCATGGGGGCGGATCCGGTAACGCAAAAGCGGATGGAACGCAGGTCAAAGTCCCGGATATTCTTCTGCTGCAGCAAGGCATTAAATACTGCCGGAGCCGAAGGAAAAATGGTCGGCCTGACCTTCTCCATGGCCTTGAGTACTTCCTGAGGAACAAATTGGGGATAAGGAGCCACAGTAGCCGCCAAGGCCGTAGCGAAATTGATGCATACTGTCAGACCGTAGACATGAAAATAGGGCAAAAGGCCCAGAAAGACCTCGGGTTCATCCCCAATGGCGTGCAGGACAGCTGAACACTGCTGGACATTGGCTCCCATATTGTCGTGTCCCAGCATGACTCCTTTGGCCACCCCGGTGGTTCCCCCGGTGTACTGCAGAACAGCCAGATCCTGTCTGGGATCAACAGGCACCGGCTCAAACCTGGCCTTTTTCCTGGCCAGGGCTTTCCAGGGCAAAACGGTTCGTCCGTCATGGGGCACAAAAACAGCTGTTTTCTCCCGCCTGGCCTTGATAGGGTAGAGCAGGTTCAAAGGAAAACGCAGTCCGTCGGCCACAGAGGTGGTGATCACGGTTTTCAGCTCCAGCTTGGACCACAGGGAGGATATCCTGGGCCACAGTCTGTCCAGGGCAATCATCACCCGGCTTCCGGAATCTGTGATGTGATGGACCAGCTCTTTTTCCATATACAAGGGATTGGTCATGACCACCACTGCCCCGGCCTTGAGCACTCCCCAGTAGGCAATCACCGTCTGCGGCAGATTGGGAAGCATGATGGCCACCCGGTCCCCCTTGGCCACGCCCAGACGCTGCAGGTTGGCCGCCACAGTCTCGGCCTGTTCTTTAAGCTGGGCGTACCTCAGGCGCAGATTCTGGAAAACCAGAGCTGTCCGCTGGGGATACAGGGCAGCGGCACGGTCCAGATACTCAAACAGGGGAATGGTCTCATATTCCAGGTGAGGGGGGACCTTGGGATCGTAACTGGCCAGCCACGGCCTCTGGATATCTTCACTCAGCATCTGCTTCCTCCTGCGCACTCTTGGCTCGTGATTCATCCCGGTCCAGTATAAACACTGTTTCCACATGCCAGGTTTGCGGGAAAAGATCAAAGAGCTGTATGCCTTTGATCCGCCACCCTAAAGATACATACTGTTTCAGATCGCGGCAGGTATTGACCACATCGCAGGATACCCAAACCATGCGCTTGATGTGAGGCAAATCCAGGGTTTGAGCCAGCTTTCTGCCTGCCCCTGTCCGGGGCGGATCAACGACAACTGCCCGCACCTTCTCCTGCTGAAGCCTGCGCTTTGCGGATTCCCGGGCTAAATCCCGCCGGACGAAGCGAACATGATGAAGCCCCAGTCTGCGGGCATTTTTCTGACCAGCCCGCACAGCCCGCGGATCGCTCTCCAGGGCCAGGACCCGATTGCCCCGACTCCCCAGGGCCAAGGCAAAATTTCCGGCTCCAGCATAAAGATCGGCCACAACCCAATCTGGATCAATGTGGGCGCATACATAATGAACCAAATCCTGGTTTCCGGACCAGTTGGCCTGGAAAAAAATGTCCGGAGTCACTTCTAGATCCAGGTGAAAGGCAGGTAAAGGCAGGTCCAGCCAGTGGGCATCGCCGGCTCGAGCTGCCTGATGGGTTTTGGGACTGGCGGCCACAGTAATCCGCCCGTCGCCCATAGATGCACACAGATCTAAAACTTGACGGCTCAAGGGCTTGGCCAGAAGCAGGCAGTCTGAACACGGCAGGGGCTCATGTCCCTGAAGGGGCATCACACATGGCTGACCGTGGTGCACGTGCACCTGTCCCCGCCACCTGTACCGCCATTTCTTTGGACTTGATACGGCCTGAACAGGGGGGAGGTGGGCTCTCACCTCTGCCGGCAAGGCCCTGGAGAGTTCGCTGCAAACCAGATCGGTCTTGAGCTTTATCTGCTCTGTATGTGGAAGCCAGCCGAATCTGCACCCGCCGCAGAAATCGGCCAGTTTACATGGATGCGGCCGCCGCATTGGATGAGCCTCAAGGACCTGCGTGCATCTGGCCCGCAGATAATCTGGCTTGGACTGGATAACCCGGGCCCTGATTCGCTCCCCGGGAAATACACCCGGATCAATGATCACCGCCTGGCCGTTGCCTAGCCGGGCCAACCCCCGTCCCCGCCAAATAAGACGCTCAACGATCAGCTCCATAAGATCCAGGCTTTGCATGCTCACCATCTTCCTGTCAGCTTTGCCTTCGGCAAATCTGACATATTTTTTGCTCCAAAGCGGACAAAAGAAAAAAATTTGCCGGATTGATCAAGGATGAAGTGTGCGGTTTGGCATATGGGTCGGATCTGGGTCTCAAGCCGGCTCACCGATCTGGGTCCGGGCCCCTTTTTCTCCCAGGCCCCAGACCAGGAGGTAGACCACACCGGTATCCACGGCGGCAATAATCAGCTTCACCGTCCACTGGCCCACTATCAAAGGCATCAGGGGCATAATTCCGAAAAAGGCAATGCTGATAAATATGAGCGTATCAATAAGCTGAGACAGGGCCGTGGACAGGTTGTTACGTAACCACAAATGCCGCCCGCGGGTCAAATGCCTGCAGGCATGGAAGATCCACACATCAGTAAATTGGCTGACCAGATAGGCAGTCAGAGAGCCTAAAATGATGCGCGGAGTAGTAGACAGAACAGCGGCAAAGGCCTCCTGATCTTTCCAGAAGCCGGCCGCAGGCCAGTGCAGGGCGAGTTGAATGAGGGCAAAGGCGGCGATCAGGGTCAAAAATCCAGCCCCCACCACCTCCCTGGCCCGGCGTTTGCCCCACACCTC
>JBKHIL010000284.1:0-3438 GCA_046538645.1 Desulfovermiculus sp. | reverse complement strand
GGGATATCCCTGTGGTTTTCCGGCCGGTTCATGAGCAGGATATCCTGGAGGCCAGGGAAGTAATCGTCCTGGGGACCAGCTTTGAGGCCTTAAGCGTGGTCCGGTACAACCAGAAGCCGATTCACGACGTCCGCCCCGGTCCAGTGGCCAAACGGCTGCGGGATTGTCTGCGCCGGGATCTGATCCACAACGGCATCCCATTGGGTACAGAACAGATGAGCGCTTCTTTGTCCGTACATTCTTAAGCAGAAGACACCCTTCTCTGAGCTTAGACTTGCATACAGATAATCCCTTATCATTGGATCCTGATACCCGGTCTAGCCAGGCCGGGATGCGGAAACTGCGCTGGATTGTTCTGATCCTGGCTACGTTGACTTTTCTGGTAGCCGCTGCCGGCGGATACCTGGTCTATGTGTCCCTGCGCCATGCTGCCTTCCAGGAGGCAGAGAGGCAATGCGTGACCAATGTGGAAATGGTTAAGCGCTCTCTGGATGCCATGCTCTCTGAGCATATCAAGCCGGTGAGGGCCATGGCCCGCATGCAGGAGTTGAGCCTGGCCCTGACTTCTGGATCAGATAAGGCGCTGCAAACAGCCAATGGGATCCTGGATATCTTCAAGTCCTCACTGCAGGCCGATGTCTGCTACCTCATAAATGATTCCGGAATTACTGTCGCCTCCAGCAACCGTTTGGAGGCCAACAGCTTTGTGGGCCAGGATTTTGGATTCCGTCCCTATTTTCAAAAAGCTCTGGCCGGCGCTCCGCAGGCATATATGGCTTTGGGAGTGATTTCCGGCAAACGCGGGATATATTACAGTGCCCCGGTTATGAGCCGGGATAAAGAGACGCCTATAGGCGTGGCGGTCATCAAGGCATCCATTGATTCCATAGAATCCGAACTCCTCACCGGATCCAATCAACTTTTCCTGGTCCATTCGCCAGAGGGTATTGTTTTCATTACCAACAACCGCCCCTGGCTGTATACCTCCATGGAGAATCTTGGCCCGGAGCAGAGAGCCGGGTTGCGCCGCAGTCAGCAATTCGGTCCCGGACCCTGGGAATGGTCAGGGCTGCAGATAGATTCCAGATCAGCTACAGACCGCAACGGGACCTCGTATTTGATCTACAGACGCTCCCTGGACAACTTTCCGGACTGGGGGCTTGTTTATCTGCACGATCAGCAGGCCTTGGTCCAAAAAGTTCAGCACTCTTTGATCCGAACCACTGGCCCTTTTGCCTTTGGCGTTTGCTTCCTGATCGGGATAGCAGTCCTCTTTCTCTACCGCAGGGCGAGCAAGGAAATCATACGCCGTTATGAACTGGAAAAGGAACTCCGGGAAAACGAAAGCAAATATCGCTCCATCTATCATAAAACTCCGGCCATGCTGCATTCAATTGACGATCACTACCATCTGGTCAGTGTCAGTGACTATTGGCTGGAAGCGACCGGCTATGCACGACACGAGGTGATCGGCCGCAAGCTGACGGAATTTTTCACCCCTGAATCCAGGCAGCTGGCAGAAACGATCATATTGCCCCGTTTTTTCAAACGGGGACTGAGCAAGGAAGTCCCCTATAAGTTTATCAAAAAAAACGGGGAGACAATGGATATTCTTCTTTCCTGCCACGGCATCCGTGATGAGCAGGGAAAGATAGAACGCACCCTGGCTATTTCTGTGGATGTGACGGCCAGAAACCGGGCCCAGGAAGAGCTCAAAAGGGCCAAAGAGAAGCTGAGCCAATATTCCCGGGATCTGGAAAAACTGGTCAATAAGAGATCGCGGGAAATGGCCGGGATTCTCAAATATACTCCGGCTGTGATTTATATCAAGAACCGCAAAGGCGAGTATCAATTGATAAACGACCGTTTTGAAAAACTTTTCCACGTAGGCAAAGAAGATATACTGGGAAAAAGAGATGAGGATCGTTTGCCCATGGCTGTGGCCAATCAGCTGCGTTCCAACGATCTGCGGGTCTTAAAAACCGAATCCGAGTGCCAGTTTACGGAATGGGTGCGCCAAACGGACGGCCTGCATACGTATCTTTCTGTTAAGTTTCCTATCTACGGCGAAGATCATTCCGTGGTTGGGGTCTGTGGTATTTCCACTGATATAACGGAACTGCAAAAGACCCAGGACAAATTGCGGCGTTTGTCAGCCAGTATCCTTGAGAATCATGAAAGGGAGCGGGCAGCCCTGTCCAGAGAGCTGCACGACGAGTTGGGTCAGATGCTCACCGCGTTGCGCATGGATGCGGTATGGCTGGAGAAACGCCTTACGGACAAAGATGAGAAGGGTGTGAGGCGGGCGACCATAATGCGCCAGCTGGTGGATAAGACCATAGACGAGGTCCGAAATATGGCCTATCAGCTCCGGCCGGGAGTTTTGGACAATTTAGGGCTCATGGATGCCCTAGATTCCCTGGTCCAGGACTTTAGGGGCCGAAGCAAGTGGAATTGTATGTTTTACGCCAGCTCGTGCCCGGAGGTAGATGGTCCGATGGCCACTGCAGTATATCGAATTGTGCAGGAAGGATTGACCAATGCTCTGCGGCATGCCCGGGCCGCAAACGTCACCGTTTCGGTTGGCAGGGGGGATTCTGATACTTTGGTGGTCGAAATTGTTGACGACGGGGTTGGTTTTGAATATCGACCAGAGGATAACGGGCAGGGGTTTGGCCTCACCAGCATGCAGGAGAGGGCCAATCTGGTAGGGGGAAGCATTGTGTTTGATACCACTTTGGGAAAAGGAACGCGAATCATCGGCCGTTTTCCGTTTCATACTTTCCAGACCTCTCATCCCGGGGTATGAAAATACAGGATCAGCGTTCGGCGCCGAGGTTGAAAGCGGGGCTGGAATATACTTTTATCGGTTCGCCACTGGACACCTATGAATCATTCCACGAGATCCATCCGAATCCTGTTGGCCGATGACCACAGCATAGTGCTGGATGGTTTAAAGCGTATCCTGGAAGATTGTGATGATCTGGAAGTTGTGGCTGAGGCCGGCAGTGGGGAGCAGGCCTTGCGTATGGCCATGGAGAAACGTCCGGATGTAGCAGTGGTCGATATTTCCATGCCGGGCATGGATGGGCTGGAGGTTGTGGCCAGGCTCAAGGATCAGGCTGATGATATCCCGGTGATCATCCTCACTATGTATGAGGAAGAGCAATACATGTTCCGGGCTATAGAGGCCGGGGCCAGGGGATATATCACCAAACGTTCTGCGCCTGATCAACTGGTGGATGCTGTGCGTCGGGTGGTGGCCGGCAAACGGTATATTCCCCAGGAAATGGCCGAAGCCATGGCCGGCCGGTGGTCCCAGGGAAGTGACAGCCGTTCCTTGCTTGACTCTTTGTCCACCAGAGAATTGCAGGTTCTGCGGGGACTGGCCCTGGGATCAACAAACAAAGAGATTGCCAGCACCTATGACATCAGTGT
>JBKHIL010000283.1:0-3443 GCA_046538645.1 Desulfovermiculus sp. | reverse complement strand
GATTCTCCAAAGCGGTCAATGCCCACTACCCGGCCATTGCTTCCTACATACTTATACCACAAATCTGAACTCCCGGCTTCCACCGCCACCCGGATCTGCACCCTTGCCGGCAGGACACTCTCTTTATATTCCTGGCTTTGGGCCTCGAAGACCTCAACACAAGGCATAGAGACCACCCGCACCGCATCATGTCCTTTTTCTTCCAGATTCCTGGCTGCCTCTACAGCCAGCTCTACCTCAGAGCCTGTGGCAAGAATGATGGCTTGAGGGGAGCGATCCGAATCAAACAATATATACCCGCCCCGGGCTATAGCCTGAACCATGTCCGGGCTCCGGTCCTGATGCGCAGTGTTTTGGCGGGAAAAAAGCAGAGAGCTCGGTCCTTCCCGGGTCAGGGCAGAAATCCAGGCCACTGCGCTTTCCACAGTATCACAAGGCCGCCAGACATGCATATTCGGCATCAGGCGCAGGGATGAGGCCTGTTCCACCGGTTGGTGGGTGGGTCCGTCCTCGCCCAGGCCGATGGAATCGTGGGTCAGCACATATATGGCCCGAACTCCCATGAGGGCGGACAGGCGCAGGGCGTTTCGGGCGTAATCGGAAAAGACCAGAAAAGTGCCGCCGTAGGGGATGAGCCCTTTGTGCAGGGCAAGGCCGTTCATTATGGCCGCCATGCCGAATTCGCGCACTCCGTAGTGCAGATAATTCCCTTCCCAGCCTTCCTTGCGCACCGGTCTGGAGCCGGACCACATTGTCTGATTGGACCCGCTCAGGTCGGCCGATCCCCCGAAAAGCTCAGGAAGGAGAGGTCCCAACTCCTCCAGGGCCATCTTGGATGCCTTTCGGGTGGCTGTGGTTTTGGCCTGGGATTGCAGCTCTCGAACAGCCTTCCAGGCCAGCTCGGAAAAATCCCGGGGCAGCTCCCCGGACATGCGGCGATGAAACTCGGCTGCCAGGTCCGGATAGGCTGTTGCGTATTTCTCCAGCATGGCTTCCCATTCTTTCTGCGCCTTAGCTCCCTTTTCTCTGGCATCCCAGGCCTGAACAATGTCCCGGGGCAGGACAAAAGGAGGATGCACCCATCCCAATTCCTGGCGGACAGCCTGGATTTCCTCCTCGCCCAGAGGGGCGCCGTGGGCCTTGTGACTTCCGGCCAGACCAGGCGATCCAAAGGCGATCCGGGTCCGGCAGCAGATGAGGCTGGGGCGGTCTGTTACTTCACGGGCCTGATCCAGGGCTTGGAGTACGGCCCGGCTGTCGTGCCCGTCAACGCCCGGGATAACATGCCAGCCATAGGCTTCAAAGCGTTTGACTGTATCGTCCCCAAACCAGGAGGTTATTTTTCCGTCTATAGATATACCGTTGTCGTCGTATACGGCAATCAGCTTGCCCAATCCCAGGGTTCCGGCCAGGGAGCAGGATTCGTGGGAAACTCCTTCCATCATACACCCGTCACCGAGAAATACATAAGTGAAATGATCGACCACCGGATATTGGTCCCGGTTGAATTGAACGGCCAGAGCCTGCTCAGCAATGGCCATGCCAACGGCATTGGCCATCCCCTGCCCCAATGGTCCGGTTGTGGTCTCCACTCCTGGAGTGATCTTGTACTCAGGATGTCCCGGTGTCTTGGAATGCAGGCTGCGGAAGGCCTTGATATCCTCCATGCTCAGCTCATATCCACTTAAATGGAGCAAGGCATACAGGAGCATGGAGCCATGTCCGTTGGACAGGACAAATCTGTCCCTATTGGGCCAGTCCGGATCGGCCGGGTTATGTTTGAGAAAATCGTTCCAAAGCACCTCGGCAATGTCGGCCATGCCCATAGGCGCTCCTGGATGGCCGGAATTGGCCTTTTGCACGGCATCCATACTCAAGACTCGGACAGCATTGGCAAGTTCCCTGCGGGACGGCATGATTCCTCCTTACTTGACGGACAAAAGAAAGTGAGCATAGCATACGTTGCGCGCAGTGAACGGATCCTGGTTGACCGGGATATTGAAGAGTTCTATCCTCCAATGCACCCCGTTGTTTTCAAACCAGGTATCATGAAGCCACCATTCACGCGCCTGCTGTCTTCGCATAAAAGGACTTTGGCCTGGAGTCAATCTTTTCCCTCACCATTTCCCGGATGTATTCGGCCTGATTCATAAGAGGTGTTCATGCCCGCAGAAAGATTCATTCTCTCTCCGTCACTTTTGTCTGCAGATTTCAGCCGCCTGGCAGATGAGCTGCAGGCCCTGGAACAGGCCGGACTGCAATGGGTGCACTGGGACGTCATGGACGGTCACTTTGTTCCCAATATCACTCTGGGACCACCGATCATTGCCGCCTGCCGCCAGCAGAGCAGCCTCTTCTTTGACGTCCACCTGATGATTGAAGACCCGGACCGCTATGTCGATGAGTTCGCCCGGGCCGGGGCGGATCTCATCTGTGTGCATGCCGAGGCCTGCCTGCATCTGGAGCGGACCTTGAGCCGGATCAGGGAACTGGGGGCCAAGTGTGCAGCAGCCCTTAACCCCCACACCCCTTTGACCTGTCTGGACTATGTCCTGCCCCAGCTGGATATGGTCCTGATCATGAGTGTGAATCCCGGATTTGGGGGCCAGTCCTTTCTCCCCTTGGCCCTGGACAAGATCGCCGATCTGTCCTGGATGATCCGGGACAAGGGCTGTTCCTGCCCCATACAGGTCGATGGCGGGGTTACTCTGGACAATGCCGGACGCATTGTCCGGGCCGGAGCCAGCATCCTGGTTTCCGGATCCGCTTTTTTTAAATACCCGCCCTACGCGCAGCGGCTCAGGGACTTTGAACAGGCAGCCGGCAGCCAATAATGGGAACACTGAACAATCTGCTTCCTACTGCCCCGGCTCCACAATCTCTATATCCGGGAACTCGGCCAGCGCATCCTGGACCATTTTTTTATTGCCCACCATGAGCAATTGCAGCCGGTCCGGGTGCAGATGCTTGGCCGCTGCCCGGTTGACGTCGTTGACCTCAACCTTTTTGATTTCTTTGACCAGCTGCTCAAAACTGTCCTGGGGCATGTCCCGGTAGGCATAGTACAAATGCCGATCCAGGATTTCTCTGGGAGTTTCATAGCGAAATACCAGGGAGTTGAGAAATTCCTCCCTGGCCCGCTCCAGCTCTTCCTTGCTTACCCCTTCATTGTGCAGCGCGCGTATCTCGTTCTTTAGGGCCTTTACAGCCCGGACCAGATTGGCACTCTTGGTCTTCAAACCGGCCAGGAACACCCCGGGATAAAAGGCCTTGCTGCCGTAGTCGCCATAGACTGAGTAAGCCAGCCCCTTCCTGGTGCGCAGCCTCTGAAACAAGCGGCTGGAAAATCCCTGGCTGAGGATGGAATTCATGACCTGGAGTGCGGCGTAGTCCTCATCCCGTCGCAGTCCACCTTCATGCCCCATGAGGATGGAAATCTGGTT
>JBKHIL010000044.1:0-9359 GCA_046538645.1 Desulfovermiculus sp. | reverse complement strand
CGGCCGGAAACCGAACCGCAGCAGACGTCTGAAGAACGTAAAGAGGCAGCTCAGGCCTTCGAGGACAAGGCCAAGGAACAGGCGGGCCAAGACCCCTTGCCCAAGGTGGACATGAACACCTTCATTCTGTCTTTAAGCTCCTCGGCTATGGTCCATCTGGGTGAAGTCAACGATCCCCAGTCAGGAAAAAGCCAAACCGATCTCAATCTGGCCCGGCACACCATCGACATGCTGGCCATGCTGGAAGAAAAGACCAGAGGCAACCTGACAGCGGATGAAGAAGGATTGCTCAAGAACATCCTCTTTGAATTGCGTATGAAATATGTCCAAAAGGCAGGATGACGAGCATGTCCAGGCACAAATACGCAGTAGGTTTGGTGGGAGTGACCGGTTACACGGGCATGGAGATGCTCCGCTGTCTTCTGCATCACCCTGATTTTAAACTCACAACCGTGACCTCAAGACAGGAGTCGGGTAAAACCATTGCCCGGCTCTTTCCTCAGCTGCAGGGCACCCCACTGGCCGACGTGACTGTCAGTGAGCCGGATGTTGACCAGCTGGCCCGGGACTGCGATCTGGTCTTCCTGGCCGTTCCCCACGGCACAGCTATGCATATGGCCGCGGCTCTGGTTCACAAAGGCGTGAAGGTGGTGGACTTAAGCGCCGATTTCCGCCTCAAATCCCGGGAAGCCTTTGAGTGCTGGTACAATTGCCCACATGAAGCCCCGGACCTGCTCGAAAGCGCTGTGTACGGCCTGCCTGAACTTTACGCAGCAGATATCGCCAAGGCCCGGCTGGTGGCTAATCCTGGCTGCTACCCGACATCAGTCCTTTTGGGCCTGTGTCCGGCATTGCAGGCCGGCCTGGTCCACAGCCAGGGCATTGTGGCCGACAGCAAGTCCGGGGCCAGCGGGGCCGGAAGGGGGGCCAAGGTCGGGACCCTGTTCTGCGAAGTATCAGATACCTTCAAGGCCTATGGCCTGGGTACTCACCGCCACACCCCGGAAATCGATCAAGAGGCGAGCCGCATATCTGGAGAATCAATTCAGATATCTTTCAATCCCCATTTGCTGCCCATCAACCGGGGCATTCTGACCACTCTGTACACCATGGCCCGGGAAGAAACCCGGATCGAAGATCTGCATCAGGCCTTCGCAGCGTTCGATTCAGAACACCCCTGGATCCGCCTTCAGCCTCAGGGCGTTCTGCCGGAACTGAAGAACGTGCGGGGGACCATGTATTGCGATATTGGACTGGTTCTGGACAAACGCACAGGGCGGGCGATCATCGTCTCAGCTATAGACAATCTCTGCCGCGGAGCCTCGGGGCAGGCCCTGGCCAATGCCAACCTCATGTGCGGACTGCCGCTCACCACCGGTCTGGACCTGCCGGCCCTGGTCCCGTGACGGCGGTAAGGCTCCCTGGCTACCAAAGCTCGTATGAAACCAATGCATTGAAACATATCAATCTTCGCATAACAGAGAGAGCCGGCTTGATTCTGGTTCTTTATTCCAATATCTGAGACTTTACACGGCACGAGGCCCTGCTCTGGTCGTTATTCACGCCAGGACGCGGTTTTCCTCAACCGCTGTCCTTTCTTGCAGCTTGCGCCGTGCAACTTTTAGCTGTCTTCTCCATTGCGCTGATCCAGGATCCGTTTGCTCTTGGCAAAGGTCCGGGGCAGCTTTCCGGGATCGACAATGACCACCTCGCCCCGGACCAGGAGGTGGCGGCGCAATGAGGTGGCAATGGCCCTGGACAGGCCGCTGTCCAAATCAGAGCGGGCATCTGGCCGGCGTTCAACCTTGATCAGCATCTGATCCACTCCTGCCCTGCGGCCCAGGACGACCTGATATTCTGAGCTCAGTTCAGCAAATTCATGCAATACATCGGCGATCTGGCCGGGATAGATATTTACCCCCCGAAAGATAAACATATCGTCGGACCGGCCCAGGATACGATCGTGCCTGGGCAGGCTCAGACCGCAGGCACATTCACCTGGCAGCAGACGGGTCAGGTCCCGGGTCCGGTAGCGGATCAGGGGCGCTCCCTGCTTACACAGGGTGGTGACCACCATTTCTCCCACCTCACCCGGAGTCACCGGCAAGAGGGTATTGGGATCGATGACCTCCAGGATAAACATATCCGCCCAGTAGTGCAGTCCCTGGTGTTCCCGGCATTCCAGGCCGGTTCCCGGTCCATACAGCTCGGTCAGGCCCGGGATGTCGAAACAGTCTTCCAGGCCAAAGACCTCCTCCACTCGCTGGCGCATCTTGGGGGTATGCGGCTCAGCCCCGAAAATGGCTTTCTGCAGATTTACTTGTTCCTGAAGTCCGTATTTTTCCACTTCCTCGGCCAGAAGCAGGGCCATGGACGCAGTTGAGCACAGACAGGTCGTTTTCATGTCTGTCAGGAACTGGAGCTGAATTTCCAGATTCCCGGGGCCCAGAGGCAGGGCCATGGCCCCGAAATGTTCGCAGCCCAGCTGAAAGCCGACTCCGGCGGTCCACAGCCCGTAGCCCACGGCGATCTGGACCCGATCGGTGCGCCCCAGCCCGGCCAGCTCGAAACACCTGGCCATCATCAGCTTCCAGGTCTCAATGTCATCCTGGGTATAGGCCAGGATCTTTCGCTTGCCTGTAGTTCCTGATGAGGCGTGGATCCGGACCACATCTTCCTCGGGCACACTGAGCAGCGGCAGGGGATAATCACTTCGCAGATCGTCCACAGTGGTAAAGGGCAGATGGACCAAATCTTCCAGGCTCTTGACTCCCCGGGGATCAATCCCATGCTGGTCCAGCCGCCGCCGATAATAGGGGCTGCCGGCATAAGCGTGCTTCAGGGTCCATTGCAGACCCATCAGTTGTTGCTCAGCCAGTTTTTCTGGCCTATACTCCGAAAAAAAACGATAGGGTTTCTTTGCGCTTTTGTTCATACACGTCTCACCTTACCCGAGAGCCATGACCAGCACAGCTTACCTCTTCGGCCTGTTTCCTTTTGTGGCCTGCCTCCTGGGACTCATACTGGGCAGTTTCTCCAATGTCTGCATTCACCGGTACCTGCAAGGGAGTTCCATCGTCTTTCCCTCCTCGCATTGCCCCTTGTGCAAGCACAAACTGGCCTGGTGGGAAAACATCCCCCTGATCAGCTATATCCTCTTGCGCGGAAGGTGCCGAAACTGCCGGGAGGCCATCCACTGGCGGTATCCTGTAGTCGAAGCCCTCTCCGGTCTCTGGGCCCTGCTTTTGGCCCTCAAGTTCGGTCCCAGCGCGGCTTTCGCCGTGTATCTGTTCTTTGGCCAGATCCTGATCATTATCAGCTTTATCGACCTGGAGATCTTCATTCTCCCGGACATCTACACCCTGCCAGGCGCCCTGGCCGCTCTGATCGCCGCCGGACTCTTCCTGGGTCTTCCCTGGTCCGCATCCCTTATCGGAGCCCTGGCCGGCGGAGGCATTTTCCTGGCCCTGCAGCAGGGCTACAAGCAGCTCAAAGGCCGGGAAGGATTGGGAACCGGAGATATCAAGCTCATGTTTCTCCTGGGCGCTTTGCTCGGCTGGCAGGCCCTGCCCCTGGTGGTGTTTATGGCCGCGATCAGTGCCCTGGCCGTCAGTCTTTTTTATCTGCGCCGGGCCGGTGCCAAAGGGCTGCAGACTGCTGTGCCTTTCGGCCCTTTCCTCAGTCTGGGAGGTATGCTGTACATCCTGGTCGGCCCTCAGCTCTGGAGCTGGTATCTAGGGTTTTAAAAATCACTTCCAGGAGGTGATTTTAAAATCCTCTAAACGTCTCCTGCCAAGCCTGCCTCAACTCCCGGACCTCACTGCTCAAGACCAGCTCTCCTCTCCTGTGCACCGCCAGCAGCGGCTCTGTCCGCACCTTCCCCACCCGGGCCATGCACTGCCCGGCAAACAGCTCTTCAAAGGCCTGAGTCTTCTCCTCAGGCACGCTGACCAAAAGCCGGCTGGGAGTCTCACTGTACAAAAGTTCTTCCAGGGCATAATCTTCATTTCCACTGACCGAAACCCGGTCCAAATGCAGTTCTGCTCCGAGATTGCCTCCAATGCACATCTCAGCCGCGGCCACACCGAGACCGCCGTCCGAGAGATCATGACAGGCGGAGACCAACCCCTGTCTGATCGCTGCATACAAATCCAGGTATCTCCTTCTGGCACTGAGCACATCCACCTGGGGCACAAACCCATTCTTGAGTCCCAACTCGCTCACCAGCTCACTGCCGCCCAGGTCTTTTCCCGTCCGGCCCAAAAGATAGACCGCATCTCCTGGCTGTTTGAAATCCGAGGTGCAGCACAAGGTGACGTCGGGAATGACGCTGATGACTGAAAACAGGACCGTGGGCGGGATGGAGATCTTATACTGGTCAATAGTGTAATCGTTTTTCATGGAATCCTTGCCCGAGATGCAGGGCACTCCAAAACCAAGGCAGAAATGATCCAAAGCCTGATTGGCCCGGACCAGTTGGGCCAGCTTATATTCCCCGTCCGGGGTCTTTTCAGATTGCACCGGATCGCACCAGCAGAAATTATCCACTCCGGCCATGTGCCGCAGGTCCCCACCCACGGCCACAGCGTTACGCACCGCTTCATCCACAGCATTGGCCATCATCCAATATGTGTCCAGATCCGAATACCTGGGACACAGACCATTGGAGACCACCAGGCCCTTGTCACTGTCCAGAACAGGGCGGATGACCGCGGCATCAGCCGGGCCGTCCTGCATCACGCCGGTTAAAGGCTTAACCACACTTCCGCCCTGGACCTCGTGATCGTACTGGCGGATGATATATTCCCGGCTGCAAATATTTAAACGGCCCAGCATGCGCTGTAAGAGCCGGGCTTGATCCCGGTCCTGATCCTCCACCTGGACCGGCTGCTGCGGTCTGGGATCCCATACGGCTGAGAGCTCCATCTGCGGCAGGCCGTGATGCAGAAAGTCCATCTCCAGTTCGCCCACCAGCTTCTCCCCGTACCAGACCCGGAACAGCCCGCTCTGGGTGAAGCGGCCCAAAGGGGTGGCCTCCACGTCCATTTCCTGGGCCATACGCAGGAAAACGTCCAATTTGTCTTCCGGCACAGCCAGGGTCATCCGCTCCTGGGCTTCGGAGAGCAAAATCTCCCAGGGAACCAGACCGTCGTACTTCAAGGGCACCTGGGCCAGGTCCAGCTCAACTCCCCCGGTATCCTCGGCCATTTCCCCCACTGAAGAGGACAACCCCCCGGCTCCATTATCGGTAATCGCATTATATAAACCCTGATCCCTGGCCCGGATGATGAAATCGTACATCTTGCGCTGGGTGATGGGATCCCCGATCTGGACCGCAGTGGCCGGAGATTCGGCGTGCAGGGCCTCGGAAGAGAAGGTGGCTCCGTGGATGCCGTCCTTGCCCACCCGGCCTCCGGTCATAACCACGACATCCCCGGGGCGGGCCTCTTTCTCATGGCTGGGCCGGCCCTGGATCTGAGCCGGCATCATGCCCACTGTTCCGCAAAAGACCAGGGGCTTGCCCAGATAACGCTCATCAAAAACCAGTCCTCCATTGACTGTGGGTATCCCGGATTGATTGCCGCCGTGCTCCACGCCCCGGCGCACGCCTTCCAGGACCCGGTGGGGGTGGAGCAGTCGCGGCGGCAGGGGCTGGTCATAAAATGGGGAGGCAAAACAAAAGACGTCCGTGTTGCACACCAGGTTGGCCCCCAGTCCGGTGCCCATGGGATCGCGGTTCACGCCTACAATCCCGGTCAAGGCCCCGCCGTAAGGGTCCAGGGCCGAGGGGCTGTTGTGGGTCTCCACCTTCACGCATACACTGTTCTGGGCATCAAAACGGATCACCCCGGCGTTGTCTTTAAACACCGAGAGGCAAAAATCTTTATCCCCCATCCGCTGCCGCAAGGTAGCCGTACTGGCCTGGATATACGTGGAAAACAGGCTGTCTATAACATGCTTTTGGCCCTGAACTTTGTCTTTGTAGGTGATCCGGGCATTAAATATCTTATGCTTGCAGTGTTCGGACCAGGTCTGGGCCAGGGCCTCGAGTTCCACATCCGTGGGATGAACGGACAGGCCGCTTGCGGTCCGCCGTTTCTGCACCTCCTCCCGGGCGTAATAGGTCTGAATAGCCCGCAGTTCGGCCGGACTCAGGGCCAAAACCCGTTCCTGGCTCAGAAGCTGCAACGCATCATCGTCCAGCCCCAGAAGGGAAATCTCCTCAACCGCGCCCGTGGACTGCCCGCTGACCCGGGGGACCTGAGCCGTAAATCCGGGGTCCTGCTCCCACTCATAACGACTCTTAAGGGCATAACGCTCGATAAGCTCATTGGCCAGGAGATCAGTGGCAATGCTCTGCACCTGTGTCCGGGACAATTCTCCTGTGATCAGGTACTGCACTGCACTGTACACAGCCACATCCTGGCTCAAACCAATGTCTAGCCCGTTTTTGACTGTCTCAGCAGCCACCCGGGCTTCGTTGTCCGTCACTCCGGGCCGGAAGCCGATCTCCAGGATCCAGTCAAACCCTGCGGCCAAGGGCTCTAAGGATACATCGTGCAGAACCGGGTCGTGGAGCAGGGCCTGATCAATGACCTCCCGGGCCTGCTCCTGACTGATGCCCTCCAGGGTGTACACAGTGATCAGGTGAACTGCATCAACGTGCAGGCCGAGCTCTTTGCTGATGCGCAAGGCCGTGACCCGGCCCTGCATATCGGTCAAATGAGCTTTGAGTTTGACCGCCAGACGGTGTAGCATAAATAGGTCCTCCAGAAATGAGCGCGGCTTTGAAGGCCAACGTCGTAGGGCTGGCAATCTCCTACCAGAGTCCGGAGCAAAGGCCAAGGGCGGGCAGTACTTCCGAGCCCAGGTCACTTATTGAATATCACTTTAACTCGCGCTATGCTCAGCACACCATTTCAACTTAACCTGCATATTCGCCGGCATTTTTTTTGCCCTCTTTGGGGCAAAAAAAAATTTCAGATTTGCCGGAGGCAAAGCTGAACAAGGAAGCCTATCATGATTCATCCCTGGACTGTTGTCCACTCCAGCAAGAGTTCCTATCGCATATTCAATCTGCGCACCGACCGGGCTGTTTCACCCCGTACCGGGCAGTCCCATGACTTTTATATCCTGGAATCCGCACCATGGGTGAACATTATTCCCATCACTGCAGAGGAAGAGGTGGTCTTTATCCGCCAGTACCGGCACGGAATACAGGCGAGTACCCTGGAGGTTCCCGGCGGGCTGGTTGAGTCTTTTGACAATCCGAAATCTGCGGCCCTTCGCGAACTCAAAGAGGAGACCGGGTATGAAGGCCAGGACATCAATTTTCTGGGCAAGGTCCATCCTAATCCAGCCATTCAGGACAATGAATGCCACTCTTTTGTAGTCTGGAACGTAAAAAAGACCGGTCTGCAGGACCTGGATGCCAAGGAGGACATTGAAACCCTTCTCTATCCCCTCTCTGCGGTACCTGAAATGATTTTCAACGGGCAGATTACCCACTCCCTGGTCCTGTGCGCTTTTTTCTATTTCTTTTCCGCCAATCGACCAGATCTCATGTTTACAGGTTAAAAACCTCCAGGGATCTGTCTCCAACTCTCCAATTCAGCACACAACGCTTCCGGTTTTCTGCGGGGCTGATCAGTTTCAAAATCCTCCAAGAGCTTGACCGGTCCCGGAAGTAAGATTACTTTTGGGATCTAAACGATCACAGAGGATTTTGCCATGCAAATGACCATCCGCTTACCTGACGAATACAAGACCCGTATCGATGATATCGCACTGCGGACTGGCTTAAAAAGATCCGAAGTCGCTCGATTGGCCATAAAGCAATTTATTGAAGGCTTTGATTCACAAAGAGCGGAAGAGCGCCCAGCAGCCAGAGCCAGGGATCTCCTTGGTGTGGCTGAAAGCGGAGTATCTGACTTGGGGACTGAGCACAGGCGTCATCTTCTGAGACGAATGCAGGAAAGCAACCAGTGAAAGTCTTGCTTGACACCGGACCTTGGGTTGCTCTCATTGATCGAAGCGAGTCCATGCATACGCTGTGTATGCAGTGGTTTGAGACCTTTACCGGCACATTATACACAACAGAAGCAGTACTTACCGAAGTCCTTTATCTTCTCAATTTTTCGGTCCAGGCCCAGCAGGCAGCTTTGGATTTTGTTCTCCGGAAGATTGTCACCCTGGTTCCTTCAGATGTACATTGTTTATCCACCATTCGCTGGCTTATAGAGAAGTATGCTGACCTGCCCATGGACTTTGCAGACGCAACCCTTGTCTGTCTCGCAAGTGAATCCAAAATCTTACATATAGCCACCTTGGACCGGAGAGACTTTTCAATATACAGAACCGTTGATGGTCAAATGTTCACTATTTTCCCCCAGCATCCGGTTCCTGAGGTCTGACTGAATAGAGGAGTGGAGCAAATGAATTTCACCTTTAAAGATTTCTTGGCCCTGGAAGTCAGTCCGGCTTTGGGCTGCACTGAGCCGGTGGCCGTCGCTCTGGCCGCGGCTGCTGCCGCTGGCCTCCTCCCCACCCGCTCTCCGGACCGCATTCGAATCAAAGTGGACGGCAATGTATTCAAAAACGGTCTGGCGGTCATGATCCCCGGAACTGATGGCCGCCGGGGCCTGGACCTGGCCGCCGCCCTGGGGGCTTTGGCCGGAGACTCTGGCCGGGCCTTGCAGGTTTTGGAAGGTCTCAGTCCCGAACAGGTGGAGCAGGCTGCTAACCTGGTCAGCTCCAATCGGGTGGAAGTAGATCTGGACCCGGATCAGCATGGGCTGTTTATCCAGGCCGAGGTTACAGCCGGCCGGGACACTGCCCGGGCTTTGATCCAGGGCGCCCATGACAGCATTGTAAATCTTCAGCTTAACAACAGTCAGATTCTGGACAGTCCACTCTTGGCCGAGGACCAGGGTCTGAATACCTTACCAGCCCACCGTGGGGTCGGCCATTTAGAGACTTGGCTCAAAGAGCAGTCGCTGTCTTCTCTCCTGGCTCTTCTCAATCAAATCGATGACCAGGATTTGGCCTTCCTGCGCCAGGGCGTGGACATGAATCAAAGGCTGGCTGAATTCGGCCTGGCCCATGCATCTGGTCTGGGGGTGGGCAAAGCCCTGGCCGATATGGCTGAGGAGAAAACCCTGAACAAGGATATGCTGCTGGCAGCAAAAATCCTGACTGCGGCTGCCGCTGACGCCCGCATGGCCGGAGCCGCTTTGCCGGCCATGAGCTCAGCCGGAAGCGGGAACAACGGGCTCACCGCCATCCTGCCCATCTGGGCCGCCGGACAATTCCTGGACTGTCCGGAAGAGATCCTGCTGAGGGCCATCGGCCTCAGCCAT
>JBKHIL010000282.1:0-3451 GCA_046538645.1 Desulfovermiculus sp. | reverse complement strand
CAAAGAGGCGATTTCAAAAAGACAAAACCCGGTCACAGCCTAATGGCTGTGACCGGGCTTTGTCTGGAGCTCAGCTTTGCCTCCGGCAAATCTCAAATATTTTTTGCCCCAAGGCGGGCCAAAAAAGACATTGCCGGAATGATCATGGCAAGAATATCCGTTCAGGATCTATGCGCGTATACAGCAGTTGAATATCTCCCCTGGTCGGGGCCTTGGTTTCCCCGCTGACCCGGCTGACGTTGAGCTCAAACCCACACTTTTCCTGTACTTCCTCAACCGAACACCCGGGATGTACGGTATTCAAATACATTTCGCCCTGCTCGTCAAAACGGAAAATGGCCATGTCTGTGATCACAGCCGTCGGTCCGCCCCGAAAGGCCCGGTTATAGACATCCTCTTTATCCAGGACCTCGCCTTCCGGCCACTTGGGAATCCTCCACCCCGGCGAGGTTATGAAGTCCACCTGTTCCTTAAAACGCCGCTTTTCCTGGACCATGATGAATACAGTCTTTTTGGCCAGACCGTTGATGTCCGGATTTCCGCCTCCACCGGTCAGACGCTTTTCCGGAACAACCCCGTATTTCCCAATCCCGGTCGTGTTGACATTGCCGTACTTGTCGATCTCCGCTCCACCCAGAAAGGCCAAATCCACCCAGCCCCGCTGCAGCTGGTGAAAGACATCGAACAATCCCGAAGAGACCGAAGCGTTTTCAATACACCGGGCATCTCCAACCGAGCTGGGAATGGAACAGGGGCAGCCGTCGATGCTTCCGGCCTCGTAGATGCAGACCGACTTCGGGGCCGTACTCAACTGAGCCAAACTCATGGCCAGCATGGGCAGCCCGGTTCCGGCAAATACGATGTCTCCGTCCATGACCTCCCTGGCCGCAGCCACTGCCAGCATGTCGATGGGCCGGTATTGTTCCGGACTCAAGGCCGCTTCTCCTGTGCTGGCACCGCTTTTTTCCTTGTACATCAGGCCTTCCCCCTTTTGATGAGTGTGGAATGCTTCTCCGCCGGATTGGCTTTCAGGACTTTCAGATGCGGAACTCCCAGTTTATACAGATACGCGTCAAAGTCTGAGACATTGAACACCCATTCCTCCAGCCAGGCCTCCAGGCCTTCCTGAGTCCTGGTCTTTTTGTATATGTCCTGAATAAAGCGGCCGTCCGGCTCATACAGGCCGTAGCACCCGGTGGGATGCGCACCCCAGGGACATTCCACAATAGCATCCACCATGTAGTGGGGAATGAGGTTTCTATCCGGATCACGCCGGATATAGTCTTCAGAGACCACGTGCTCGGCCAGGACCATGACCTTGTCCGCGGCTTTGATGGCTTCTTCATCGCTGAAGCGCTGGCCCTGGATGCGCACTGTGCCTTCACTGCCCACTTCCTGAGTGAAGACGATGCACCAGTCCGGATTACAGGCCGGGACATGCACAAGCTCGCTGTCAAAAAAGGGATCCTTGACCAGCTCATACTTCTTCCTGGGAATCTTGGGATAGGAGCCGTCCCTGTACCCCAGCTTGCCCAGATGATCGTACTCCGGATTGAGGTGATCCGTTCCCAGGCCGGCATAGGTAGGATAATAGGGAAGACCCATGGCTCCTGCCGCCATCCGGCACAAGAGCTGCATATGGGTATAATCCTCAATGATCACTTCCCCGGCCTCTGCCTTGCGGGCCAGGTTTCCCCCCAGCTTGCCGTACAGTTCGTGCCCTATCCAGCACGACTCCCATATCTTAACGCATCCAGCCCCGATGAGCAGATCGCTGTGCGTCCCTCCCTGGACTTCCACCAGATGCAGATCCTTTTTCCCCTGCCGGATCATCTCATAGATCGCGGCCATCGGCCTGCGCCAGATGGTAAATCCGGAAAAGGTCAGCAGATCACCGTCCCCGATCATAGCCACGGCCTCGGACAGGCCCATGTGTTGTGCTTTCTTTTTCTCCATTTTCATCTCCTTGACCACTAGACAGCATTATACCAATTGCTTGGCGTTTTATTTTAATACAAGGGATGGATTGAGATACTCCATTCTTTCTACGGCTGTTTTTCTGTCCCCAGTCTTCTGCGCCAACAATTCACTTTATTACAGATTAACAGGAACTGGACTTACTTCTTGCTCTTTTTCTTATCCCCAATGACGTCATTGGCAATGACCACCTTCTGGACCTGGGAGGTCCCTTCGTAGATGGTCAGCACCCTGGCATCACGGTACAGGCGTTCCACTGGAAATTCCTTGGTGTATCCGTAACCGCCATGGATCTGAAGAGCCTGGCCGGTTACCCGGTTGGCCATCTCTGAGGCGTACAACTTGGCCATAGAGGCTTCTTTGCTGCACTTTTGTCCATTGTCCTTTTTGGAGGCGGCATTGAGAACCAATAAACGGCTGGCCTCTACATCTGTGGCCATATCCGCGATCATCCAGCGCAGGCCCTGGTTCCGGGCTATGGGTTTTCCGAACTGCTCACGCTGCTTGGAATACTCCACAGCCTGATCCAGGGCGGCCTGGCCCACACCCAGGGATAAGGCGGCGATTCCAATCCGGCCATCGTCCAGTCCGGACATGGCCACCACAAAGCCCTGGCCTTCCTTGCCCAGCAGATGATCGGCCGGCACCCGGCAGTTATTAAACAGCAAGTCTGTGGTGTCTGATGCGCATTGGCCCATCTTGTCTTCCAGCCGGCCGGTGGAGAAACCATCCATATCCTTGGTCACCAGAAAGGCGGAGATCCCTTTGTGTCCGGCATCCGGATCGGTTTTGGCCAGGACAATGAACAGTTCGGATGTGGCCCCGCCGGTGATCCACCGCTTGGTGCCGTTTAATACGTAAAAGTCTCCGTCCTTAACAGCCGTCGCTTCCATACCGGCCGGATCAGAACCGGCTTCCGGCTCTGACAAAGCAAAGGAACAGATGAATTTTCCCTGAGCCATAGGCACCAGGTATTTCTGCTTCTGTTCTTCTGTGCCGAAACGGAGCAGGCTTCCGCAGCAGATGGAATCGTGCACAGACATAATCACGGCTGTAGAGGCGCAGGCGTAGGCCACTTCACTCATAGCCAGGGCATAGGATACCGTATCCATGTCCTCGCCCCCATACTCTTCCGGAACCAGCATGCCCAGAAGGCCCAGCTCGCCCATCTTTTGCAGGCTCTCAGCCGGATACTCGTGCTTCTGATCCCGCTCCGCCGCCATGGGCATAAGATCCTTGCGGGCAAACTCCCTGGCCATCTTCTGAATCATGAGTTGTTCTTTGCTCAGCTGCATGGAAAATATATCTCCTTGATTGTTTCCAGATCACTTTGGATGACAAATACAGGCGCATATCTTAAGTAGGACGCGGTTGCCCTCAACCGCTGTCCTTTTTCTTGTTCGACGGGCATGTGAGTTAGTACTCGTAGACCCCCTTGCCGCTCTTGCGGCCCAGCCAGCCGGCATTGACGTAG
>JBKHIL010000281.1:0-3452 GCA_046538645.1 Desulfovermiculus sp. | reverse complement strand
ATAAAGCGAGGATGAATCAGCAATCACGTTTCACTTTCGATCAATGCGGCAGTTCTTTGCCTCAGGGTGCAAAAAAAATCAGCAGATGGGCATGAGGCAAAGGTCAGTGGACCAATTAGCATACGTTCATTTTTTTGTCATCTGTCAGACCCTGCGGGAGATAAAGATGTAACTTGTGAGCTGACATCTTGACTTATGACCCATCATTCATTAACTTGCAATGAAAAGAAATTTCATACGTCTTGATGGCTCAATTCCGGAATACGATTGTTCATATAGAAGTCAGGAGGAAAGGACATGCTGAACATCGACATTCCAGACTTCGGCCAACTCCAGCTGGAACATCTGGTCATGGACTATAATGGGACCATGGCTGTGGATGGGATCCCGGTACAGGGTATCCGCAGAAGAGTGGAGAAGCTGGCCGAACGCGTTAAGGTGCATGTGATCACCGCGGACACCTTCGGCAAGGTCGGGTCCGAATTGGAGGATTGGGCCTGTTCGATAGAAATTTTGGGCCAGGAGGACCAGGTTGGCCAGAAGCTGGCCTTTGTCCGTGAGTTGGGGGCTGACAAATGCGTATGCATAGGAAACGGCCGCAACGACCGCATGATGCTGGAGGCAGCGGCCCTGGGACTGGCGGTCATGCTGGACGAAGGGACTTCCAGGGAATGCCTTTTATCTGCTGATATCGCCCTTCCGGGCATTATGCAGGCCCTGGATCTGCTCCTTTATCCCCTGCGCATGACCGCCACTTTGCGCTCCTAAACAATACATTCTGAGAATACGCAGATGAAGCCCTTACTCCTCTTTGGGCTGCAGGTGCTCCGGGATTTCGACCATTTTCAAGAGCAGGGGCTTTAAAAAGGTCCAGCTGATGCCGGTCTTGTATTCCTCTTCCATATCCCGGATGGCATCCCAGCAATTATGGCAGGGAGCAACCACCTGTGTGGCCCCTGTCTTTTTGATCTGATCCAGTTTGCAGCGCAGGCCTACATTGCGCTGTTGTCTGTATCTTCCAATCCCGTTTAAACCCCCGCCCCCGCCGCAGCAGAAGTTGTGCTCCTTGTTCGGGGTCATCTCCCGGACATCGTCGGCTAAATAACTCATGATCTCCCGGGTGGCCATGGTCAGACCATGATTGCGGATATATGTGCGCAAAGAGCCAGAACTGATAACCAAAAGCATTTTGAACAGCTAAAATATTGTCGTAGGCGGGTCTGTTCACGAGAGGCTGTTCCACGCGGGTGTTCAAGTTCACAGGCAATGCGTGTTCAATATAAAGAACTGAAAATATCAGGCTGAACGTTATTTTTCTTTGTTTATAACGAGGAACAAAGATCAGTGTCAATACCTCCTTAATAAGTATGAAATAGGTCCTTAACCTCCTATGAAATTTGGAAATTTACGATCTGAATGCTGGTCAAATACCGCATGGATTGTTTTTTTCCTCTCTTTGACATCACCTCAACTATGATTAGTTTGAATTACGAAGTCCTGATTTCTCTTTCCCGGCAGGACTGGGAAGCCTTTGGAAAGAGAAGTGGCTTGCAGTGATACAAAAATTTGCAGGTATTTTGAACAGGGCTCCCTATGTGGGAGAGGGGGATTATGCAACAGAACAACATATATGAAGAACATCTTCTGCCAGAACAATCCAGAGCGGAGAGTCATTTTGGGTCCCAGCCCGAGAAGCAAGAGGACTCAGGGGCTGAAAGCGGATTTGGAATGGATTCGGTCTGGATATATCTCCAGGATATGGACCGGGCTTTCCCCGTGGATCGGCAGGGCGAAATAAAAATAGCGCAAAAGATTGAAGAGGCCGAGCTTGATCTTTTGTATGCCGCGGTGGAACTCCCGATTGCAGTGGAGTACCTCTTCGGCCTTGGGGAAGGACTGAGTGAAGAAAGGGTAAAGCTCAAGGACGTGGTCAAGACCGTGGAAGATGAAGTTCCCGAGGCAGAGGTACTCGACCAGCGGGAGCGGGTTATCGGCCTCCTGCGTCAAGTCAAGGATCTGTACCTGAAAAAAAGGAAAGTCTATTCCAAATTGGATCAAACTGCCACTTTGGCTCGCCGGGTGCGCGGAATACAGGATCAGATTCTGCAGTATAAGCGGGAAGTCGTAGAAAGGCTCAGTGCAGCCAAGCTCAATAAAGGTGTCTACGCACAACTCATAGAGTATATAGAGGATTATGCGCGGCACATGCAGGCCCTGTACATGGAGAAGGACAATCGTTTAAATCTTGCGGGCATGACCCGGCAAGAGTACAAGGCGATATGCCTGCAGGTCCAAAACCCGGAGACTGATGCAACTGAAGTAGCTTCCTCCTGGGGCATGAGTGTCAATGCGCTCTTTTCCCTGTTGGATATTATAAAGGACAAGGAAGAAACCCTGAACAGACTGGAGGCGTCCTGCGCTCAGCCTGTACAGGATGTCCAGGAAGTCTTGTGGCGGATGCAGAAGGCTCAGCACCTGATGAATAAAGCCAAGCAGGAACTGATCCAGGCCAATCTGCGTATGGTGGTCAGCATTGCCAAAAAATACTCACAAAAGGGACTCCAATTTTTGGATCTCATCCAGGAGGGCAATGTCGGCCTCATGAAGGCAGTGGACAAGTTTGAGTATCAGCGGGGGTATAAGTTTTCCACCTATGCCACCTGGTGGATCAGGCAGTCTATCAGCAGGGCATTGGTCGATCAGTCGCGAACTATCCGCATCCCGGTGCACACCATGGAGGCTATCAATAAACTTTCCAGGGTCTCTCAGGGGCTGCTGCAAAGACTCGGCCGGGAACCGCGCCTGGATGAACTGGCTGACGCCATGCAGCTCTCTGAGACCAAGGTCAAAGAGCTGAGACGGATTGCCCGCAAACCGGTCTCTCTGGACACGCCGGTAGGAGAAGACAATGACACCAGCTTAGGCAGCCTGATCGAGGATCCCACGGTCCCTGCGCCCATGCAGGAAGTGGAGTACCTGAAGCTGCAGCACCTGATCCAGGAAGTGATCTCTGAGTTGCCGGCCCGGGAAGAGATCATCCTCAAAAAACGTTATGGGCTCGGGGACGAGCAATCAGAACATACCCTGGAGGAGGTGGGCAGACTGTTTAATGTCAGCCGGGAGCGGATTCGCCAAGTGGAAGCCAAGGCCCTGCGGAAGATCAAAAAGAACTCCAGAAACGAATATCTGTACACCTTTTATGAGGAAAGCAACCACTAGCCCCCGATTCTTTATTGTGTTTCCAATCACATATCTTCAGTATTTGAGCTTATGCACCCTTTCTTGCACGTTTGGCAGCGCGGGTCATACATTCTGCTCGCTTTGCGAAGCTCATGCGCTTCTTGATTTTTTCTCTTCTTTGTTCCTTTCCTCTTGACTCTCTGTCATGTCCGCAGTTCTCGTATGTCCATGCCAGGATGACTCCATGTCCAATATAAGTCAGGTTGAGAACA
>JBKHIL010000280.1:0-3455 GCA_046538645.1 Desulfovermiculus sp. | reverse complement strand
CATATCAACATCTCCAGATCCCGGTTGCTGAAGACTGTCTTTGAGCTCACCGAGCGGGATACAGCACATTGGCCTGAACCTACCCGGGAGATGGCTCTGAATCTGGCTGCGGAGGCCTTCCTGGTCCGCAGCAATCCCTTTGTGCATCCGGAAGTGGTCAAAAAAAACGTTTTTGCCGTTCTGGCCGATCCGAAGCACATCTATGATCCGCACATCATCCAGCTTTTGTATCACCGGGTGCAGCAGTTCTGGCAGGAGCAGGACAGGCTTGTGCTTTTGCGGGATGAAATCCGGACCCGGCTGAAGAGAGATATGCCGGAGGATAATATCGTCCAATCTCCGCATTCTCTCCTTCAGTCCTGCACAGATGCCACCGGCCTGATCATGGAGCTTCCCCTCCTGGTCCTTTTCCCGGAAGACACTGCACAAGTACAGTCCATTGTCCGCCTGGCCAATGAGCTGGGATTTTCCATCGTTCCCCGGGGTGGAGGTTCCGGGCTTACCGGCGGGGCATTGCCTGCTTTGCGCCGCTCGGTCATTCTCAGTCTGTCCAGGTTCAAGACCATCTTTGGGGTTGACTCCTCCACCAGACGTCTGCGGGCCCAGTCCGGGGTAATCACTGCCCAAGCTGCTCGGGCTGCGGCTGAAAGAGGCCTTCTGTTTACTGTCGATCCGGCATCCAAGACCGCCTCTTCCCTGGGTGGAAACATTGCCGAGAATGCCGGTGGTCCTTATGCATTTGAGTATGGAACTACTCTGGACAATCTCGCTTCCTACACCATGGTCCGCCCCACAGGAGATATCATCACCGTCGAGCGCAGAGAACATCCTGAACATAAAATCCAGCCCGGGGATACAGCAATCTTTGAGATTTTAGACACCAGCGGCCGGGTCCTGGAGACCATTTACCTGGGCGGTGAAGAGATCCGGGGAAAAGGTCTGGGCAAAGACGTAACCAACAAGCATTTAAAGGGCCTGCCCGGTGTGCAGAAAGAAGGTGTGGATGGAATCATCACCGAAGCCGTCTTCGTTCTCCACCCGGTCTTGAAACATTCCCAGACCCTGTGCCTGGAGTTTTACGGATCCGACATGCAAAGCGCCGTGCATATAATTCAGGACCTGGTCCGGCTGCGTGATCGCATTAGGGAACAGGGAACAACTGTAACCATGTCCGCCCTGGAAGAGTTTGATCGCCGGTACATAAAGGCCATCGAATACACCCCCAAATCCACTCGCCACCCGGGACTTCCGGCCTCGGTCCTGCTGGTTCGCCTGGACTCGGACAGTCAGCGGCTGCTGCAGGAGACAGCCTGGACCATCCAGGACCTGGCCCAGCTCTATTCTGACGTGGAGGTCACCCTGGCTGCTGATGCAGCTGAAGGGGAGAAGTTCTGGGAAGATCGGCACAAATTAAGCGCCATCTCCAAACGGACCAATGGTTTTAAGATTAATGAAGACGTGGTTATTCCCATCCAGGCCATACCCGAATTTTCCACCTTCCTGCAGACCTTGAATCTGGAGACACTGGCCGGAGCTTACAGCCAGAGCCTGGACACTCTCTCCGCTTTGCATGGGCTGCATTTGTCCCAGAAATATGTGGATGAGGAGAAAAATCTGTGCCGCAACATACTGGATCAGAAAATCGGTCCAAGGCAGTGCCCTGAACATGCGCTGGAAGCATCCATTCGCCGCTTTTTTCGCCAGGCGATGGCTCACAATTCAGGTTTTGCCCACACTTTGACCTCTTTGGTCAGCGATATGTTCACAAATCGTCTGGAAGTAGCCAATCACATGCATGCCGGGGACGGCAATTGCCATGTGAACATTCCAGTTCAGGCCAATGATCAGGACATGGTCCGAACGGCCGAAGAACTGGTGGACAGAATCTTCTCCAAAGTACTGGCCCTTGGGGGTCAGGTCTCAGGGGAGCACGGTATCGGGATCACTAAGATCCGCTATCTGGGCCCGGAAAAAATTGAGGCCCTTAAGGCCTATAAGCGGCGTATCGACCCCAACAATGTCTTGAATCCGGACAAACTGCAGGCCGGGGAGGTCTCTTCCCCGCCTTTCACCCTGTCCTGGGATCGGCTCATTGAAGATGTTGCCCATCATACTGAGTTGCCGCACAAGGAGCTGCTCGTAGAGCAGCTTGAACACATCCGGGCCTGCACTCGATGCGGCAAGTGCAAACAGGTCTGTCCCATGTTCTATCCGGAGAAAGGCTTTCTCCACCATCCCCGGAACAAGAATCTCAGTCTGGGAGCCATCCTGGAGGCCCTGGTCTACACCCAGAAGACGGTGAACATTGTCGACCCTTATGCCATGGGCAAGCTGCGGCAGCTCATGGAATACTGCACCGCCTGCGGCAAGTGCTTCTCTGTTTGTCCGGTAAAAATCGACAGCGCAGAAGTCACCCTGCAGGTCCGTTCTTACCTGGAAGGAGAGGGACAGGGCGGTCATCCCCTGAAATCAAAGGTTTTATCCTATCTGACCCGGGAGCCTGAGCGCTTGTCCAGGGCAGCCAAAGCCATGGCATTAGGTCAGAATCTGCACAACAAGGCTGTGCGCTTTATTCCTTCCTTCTGGAGGCGGCGGATAGACAACCCTGTTATGCAGGGTCCTGGCCCGGAACTCACCACCCGCAATCTGCACGACCTGTTGCCTGGGAAAGCGCAGGGAATTATTGCTCCTTTTGCCTCAGGACCGTTAAAACGCGGTGTCCTCTATTTTCCCGGCTGCGGGGGTGGTCTTTTCTTCCCGGATATCGGCCTGGCCGCTCTGACCCTGATCGCTGATTGCGGACTGCATGCAATCCTTCCCCCCCAGCACCTGTGTTGCGGATACCCCCTGCTGTCCGCAGGCTGCTCCAAGACCTTTATCTCCTTGCAGGAGCGGGCCCGGGAGGCTTTGAACTCTACCCTGCTCCGGGCAGAAAAGGCGGGAATCAAGATAGATACCATCCTGACATCCTGCGGTACATGCCGGGCTGGGCTGGAGCATCTGGACCTTGACACTCTCGGTCCAGGCCCGGTTCATATCCAGGACGTTTTTCAATATCTCTATCCCCGGCTGCATGGACAGTTGCAGGCCGAAAATCAGGGGCATGAACTGATCTACCATTCCTCATGCCATGCCGCCTGGAGCAATGTACCCCAGGACAAAGCAGCCTCTATATATGCCCGGCACATTCAGTCTTCAGTTCAAGACAGGGTCAAGATCTCTGAGCACTGCTGCGCTGAAAGCGGCCTGGGGGCCCTCACTTCACCAGCCATCTACAACAAGCTGCGTAAAAGGAAAACCGGGAATCTCAAGAAGCTGGCCGCAGATAAAACGTTCCGGCACGTTCTGGTCAGCTGTCCCTCGTGCAAGATCGGACTGTTGCGTATTGTGCGCAGCCACAAGCTCAATCTGCAGGTGGAGCACACCATGGAACATCTGGCCAGGAGGCGTCTGGG
>JBKHIL010000043.1:0-9366 GCA_046538645.1 Desulfovermiculus sp. | reverse complement strand
GGCCTGTCAAGTGTCCATGGGCTGGGATGAAAACTTTTCTGCCTCAAATACTCATACAGGCAAAAAATTTTTGCCTTTTATCTGCTGTACTCATCAGCACAGGAGATAAAAGTCAGCTCGCTTGGGAGGCGAGTACCGCCTGTGGTTTTAGCTTGACCGGCAGGAAAAATAGCCATTGTCTCTGTCCATACCTGCATGATAATATCTTTTTCCGTGGTCAGAAGTCCAAATGCTGAGATATTTTTTCGTTTCGCAGGTTGGAGAAGGGGGAGATTCTTTTCTGATCTTTTTTGCATGGAGGCTCTGCAGTATGGGAGTAAGACAAGAGAATGCACAGATTATGTTTGTCACCTCGGAAATCTTTCCCTTTTCCAAGACCGGCGGTTTGGGCGATGTGATGGGCGTATTGCCCCTTGTTTTGCAGGATCAAGGGGTTCGGGTGGCCGTTATCACCCCCTTTTACGGAAGGCTGTACACGGCCGATTTCCAAATCCGTCTTGTGCTCGAGAATTGTCCGGTTAACTATCCCTGGCCTGAGGTGACTGCGGATATCTATGTGGCTGACTACCACGGAGTTCCCATCTACTTTATCGATCGCCCGGAATACTTTGACCGCAAAAATTATTATTGCACCTACCACGGGGAATTCTTTGACAACTGTGAGCGGTATATATTTTTTTGCCGGGCTGCTGTGGCCCTGGCCAGGAAGCTTGGTGTACCTCCAAAAATAATGCATGCCCAGGACTGGCATTCATCCCTGGTTCCGGCTTTTGTGCACTATGCCCGGCGGCTGGATCCCTTCTGGCGTCAGACCCGTACGGTGATGACTATACACAATCTGGCCTTCCAGGGCCAGTATTCGGCCCGTTTGTTCTGGACCAGCGGTCTGCCGGCTGAGGCCTGGCACATGGATGGTGCAGAACATTACGGCTCGTTTAATATGCTCAAGACCGGGATTGCCTATGCCCAGAGAATTACCACGGTCAGTCCGACCTATGCGCAGGAGATCATTACCCCGGAGTTCGGCTGCGGTCTGCACGGTATCTTGTCCAGCCGGAAAAAAGACTTGCGGGGTATACTCAATGGAGTGGACTATACCTTCTGGGATCCGCGCCATGACCGTTTCCTTATGTATCCCTATTCTCCTGAGAACGTGCAGGGGAAGATGGAATGCAAAAAGACCCTGCTCTATATCATGGGCTTTCATCCCCGCTTTCTTTCCCGACCGCTGCTGGGCTTTATCGGCAGGCTCCGGGAACAGAAAGGGATTGATCTGCTCCTGGAGATAGTGGATGAACTCATGGCTATGGACGTTGGCCTTATAGTCCTGGGTGAAGGGGACTTGGGCATTGAAACCCATCTGGGCAATCTGGTGGAACAGTATCCGGGTCAGCTGGCTGCATGCATCGGCTATACTGAAGAAACATCGCATCAGATCATGGCTGGAACGGATATTTTTCTTATGCCATCGAGGTACGAACCCTGCGGTTTGACGCAGTTGTACAGCCTGCGGTATGGAACTCTGCCCGTGGCCTCCCAGGTGGGCGGACTTCTGGACACAGTGATCGGATATCCGGCCCAGGGCTGCACCGGATTTACCTTCAGTCCCATCACCGGCCGGGCCTTGCTCCAGGCCATACAGCAGGCGATCTCGGTATGGAGGGATGACGGGCAGTGGCGTCAGATGCAGGACAGGGCCATGCATCAGGATTTCTCCTGGCAGCGTTCAGCCAGGGAATACATGAGTGTCTACCGGGAGCTCGGGCTGGAGTAGCAGAGGACAGAAGACAGAGGACAGAGATCAGAGATCAGCGCCGCCTCTGGCCGCAGACCACCAGTTTGAGCGAGAATGAAACTCAAGAAAAGGAGGGCTTTTTGATGCACGAAATAAGCCTGGGATATACTGTACAAGACTTTATCAGTGGAGAGCAGGTTGAGGCCACCACATACGAGGACATTCGCCAGGACATAGCCAGGTTTCTGGTAGAGAAAAAAATGGTGCCCAAAGTGTATATTCAGACCAAGGCTCAGGCCCTGGCTGAAGTAGACGGCAGGGAGTATGTCCAGAGCTTGGATCTAGTCATAGGTCAAGATCCAAAAGAGCCGATTATGGCCTTGAAGTTCTGCGCCGGGCAAGTTGAGACCTACGCCCGGCAGGTCCTGGCCGCAGCCAGACTCCTTGTTCAGGGTCCGGCCAGACTGGCCGTGGTGACCGACACGAGCAAGGCCCTGATCCTTAAAGTGGCAGATGGTCAGCTCCTGCGGGAATGTGGGTATGCCGAGCTGCCTGATTGGCAGGAAATGCAGGATCTGATGTCCTCCGTCCCAGCGTATGCTTTAACCGAGGACAAGAAATCCAAGGAAGCACGTCTGTTATATGCTCTGAGTGAACTGAGCTGCTCCTGCTCTGAGGACTCGTGTTCTGTTCCCGGCGGGGACAGAAGCGCTCAATAGCGATCCTCCCGGTCCATGAACCGGAAGTTGATGGCCTCGGCCAGGTGGTTGACGGTGACCCTGGGGGCCTGTTCAAGATCGGCGATGGTTCGGCTGATGCGCATGATCCGGGTATGGGCCCGGGCAGAAAGCCCCAGCTTGTGCATGGCTTGTTCCAGAAAGGTATGTTCAGCGTCGGAGAGTTGGCAGCACTCATGCAGCCAGCGGCCGGACAGCTCGTTGTTGATAGCACAGGGAAGACCCGCGTACCTCTGCGCCTGAACCTGTCTTGCCGCCACGATTTGAGTCCGCATGGACTCTGAGTCTTTGCTGCTTTTTATCTCTTTTAACTCTTTATAGGGTACAGCTGGCACATCGACCTGAAGGTCGATGCGGTCCAAAAGCGGCCCGGAGAGGCGGGACCGATAGCGCTGAATCTGTCCCGGGGTGCAGGTACAGGGGTGGCGATCATCGGTCAAAAAACCGCATGGGCATGGATTAAGGGCTGCGACGAGCATAAAATCGGCCGGGTAAGTCAGGGACACAGCCGCCCGGGATAAGGTGACATCCCCGTTTTCCAGGGGCTGGCGCAAAACTTCGAGGACATGTTTTTTAAATTCCGGCAGTTCATCCAGGAAGAGGACCCCCCGATGGGCCAGGGAAACTTCGCCTGGCTTCGGAATCTGCCCTCCGCCGATCAGTCCTGCATCGGATATGGTATGGTGCGGACTGCGGTAGGGGCGTTCAGTGATCAAGGCCTGATGCGGACGCAATTGCCCGGCCACACTGTAAATCTTGGTCACTTCCAAAGCCTCGTCAAAGGAAAGCAGAGGCAGGACTGTACGTATCCGCTTGGCCAGCATGGTTTTGCCGCTTCCCGGAGGCCCCATGAACATCAAGTTATGGCCGCCGGCAGCGGCGATCTCGATAGCACGTTTGGCCTGATCTTGTCCTTTGACCTCGCTGAAATCCAGGGCGAACTCATGCCTGTTGTCCCAGAGCTCGGACATGTCGCACGAATAGGGCCGGATAGGACGTTCCCGGTTCAAAAAACGCACTGCTTCAGCCAGAGTGGAAGCTGGATAGACGTCAAGACCTTTGACGACCCCGGCTTCAGGCGCATTTTCCTGAGGGATGATCAATCCCCTGGCCTTTTCCTCTTTAGCCTTTAAGGCCATGGGCAAGACCCCGGAGATGGGCTTGAGCTCTCCGTTTAAAGACAGCTCACCGGCAGTGAAATAACCGCGCAGGGCGGAGCTGGGGAGAATTTCGGCAGCGGAGAGCAGGGAGAGGGCCAGGGGGAGGTCAAAGGTGCTGCCCTCTTTGCGCATGTCGGCAGGGGCCAGGTTGATGGTGATCCGGGCCGAGGGGAGCTTGAAGCCACTGTTTTTCAGGGAGGTGAGTACTCGCTCCTTGCTTTCGCGCACAGCTCCTTCGGCCAGCCCTACCATGATGAAAGAGGGCATGCCGGAACGGGCCAAGTCGGCCTCCAGGTGGACTGGATATGCGTCAATGCCCAGCAGGGCGGCACTCACAGCTGTGGACAGCATGACTCACTCCACTGTATCTCCGATGCGTCCCCACCGGATATTGGTCAGCCCTTCCCAGGACCAGTAAATAATCCAGGCCTGTCCCAGAATGGCCTCTTCCCGGACAAAGCCCCAAAAGCGTGAATCGTAGGATTCGTCCCGATTGTCGCCCAGGACAAAGTAGGAATCCTCGGGGACCTGTATGGGGCCGAGATTGTCTCTGGCCCGGGGATCGAACTCGTGGGGAGGCCATTTATCCATGGGAAAGGCCTGAGACGCGAGCTGAGGCGAGGTGCGCTGGGCATAAGGTTCTGACAAAAGTTCCCCATTGCGATAGATCTGCTTGTCCTTAATGAGGATCGTGTCACCCGGAACTCCGATCACTCGCTTAATGAAGTCTTTGGACTCGTCCTCCGGGAACTTAAAGACTATAATGTCTCCACTCTCCGGTTCGGAAACAGGTACAATGGTGATTTCGGAAAAGGGCAGCTTAATTCCGTAAATGAACTTATTGACCAGGAGGTGATCTCCGATCTGCAGGGTGGGAAGCATGGAGCCGGAAGGGATTTTAAAGGCCTGGACTACAAATGAACGGATGACAAAGGCCAGGATCAACGCAATAATTAAGGCTTGCGCATATTCCTTGAAAGTATCTGACCACTTGGAACCCATGGATTACCTTTATCCGGCTCATGCCGGAGGCTATTCGTTATCCTTTTGCAAGGCGGCTAAAAAAGCGTCCTGGGGCAGCTCGATGTTGCCCATTTTTTTCATCCGCCGTTTGCCTTCTTTCTGTTTTTCCAAGAGCTTGCGCTTGCGGGTGATGTCTCCGCCATAGCACTTGGCAGTCACGTTCTTGCGCATAGGCGGGATACGTTCCTTGGCCACGACCTTGTTTCCGATGCAGGCCTGAATGATGACCTCAAAGAGCTGACGGGGGATGACTTTCTTCAGTTTCAGGGCCAGATCCCGACCATGACGGTAGGCCTTGTCCCGATGTACGATCATGGACATAGCATCCACAACTTCGCCGTTGATCAGGATATCCAGCTTGACCAGATTGGACGGGGTAAAGCCGATGAACTCATAGTCAAGGGAGGCGAATCCCCGGGTGGTGGATTTGAGTTGATCGAAAAAGTCAAAGACGATCTCAGCAAAGGGGACCTCATAGGTTATGATCACCCGGGCCGAGGTCAGGTAGCGGAGGTCCTTCTGAATTCCGCGTTTTTCCTCACACAGCTTGAGGACATTGCCCACATACTCGTTTGGGACGTGGATCTCCATGCGCACAAAAGGCTCAGCCACTTCCTGTATCTCACCCGCCGGAGGCAGGTGGCTGGGGTTGTCCACAGGCAGGGTTTGACCACTCGCTGTATGTACCTGGTACACAACAGACGGGGCAGTGGCAATAAGTTCGGCCTGAAACTCCCGTTCCAGGCGTTCCTGGATGATATCCATATGCAAAAGGCCCAGAAAGCCGCAACGGAAACCAAAACCCAGGGCCTGAGAGGTTTCCGGCTCAAAAGACAGGGCGGTATCGTTGAGCTGCAGGCGTTCCAGCGCTTTTTTCAAGGGATCGTATTTGGCTGGCTCTGTGGGATAGAGGCCGCAGAAGACCATGGGCTGCACTTTCTTAAATCCGGGACAGGGAGCTTTAGCCGTCCGGTCCAATGAGGTGATGGTATCCCCAACCCGGGCATCTTTGAGATCCTTGATGTTGGCGAACAGAAAGCCCACTTCGCCAGGGCCAAGCCAGTCCACCTGCCGGGGATTGGGGGAGAAGACACCCAGCTGACTGACTTCAAAGGACTTGCCTGTGTTCATCATCAGGATTTCCTGGTCCTGTTCCATATAGCCGTCAAAAATGCGGAACAAAACCACCACGCCCTGGTAGGGGTCGTACCAGGCGTCAAAGATCAGGGCCTGCAGCGGGGAGCGTACATTTCCCCGGGGCGGGGGGATCGTGGCCACGATCTGTTCCAGGAGGTGGTCCACATGTAAGCCGGTTTTAGCGCTGACATGGATTATTTGGCTGCAATCAAGACCAATTGCTTCCTCAATGTCCTGGATGACCCTCTCCGGTTCCGCACTTGGCAGGTCGACCTTGTTTAAGACCGGTATGATCTCCAGGTCGTGATCAAGGGCCAGGAAGACGTTGGCCAGGGTCTGGGCTTCGACTCCCTGGGAAGCGTCGACCAGGAGTACCGCACCCTCGCATGCGGCCAGGCTGCGGGAGACTTCGTAATTGAAATCCACGTGCCCCGGGGTGTCGATGAGGTTGAGAATCAGCTGACGACCGTCGGCTGTTGTATATGGGATGCGCACGGTCTGGGATTTGATAGTGATTCCCCGTTCACGCTCCAGGTCCATGCGGTCCAGGAATTGCTCCTTTCGGTCCCGCTCAGCCACCAGGCCGGTGAGTTCCATGATCCGGTCAGCCAGAGTGGACTTGCCATGATCGATATGAGCGATAATACTGAAATTGCGAATTTGGGATGTTTCGGGACGCATTCAGACTTTTCTTATCCTGGACAATGAATTACAGATTGATCTCTTTGCCGGGCGGGCACTCATGAGTTGGCTTGTACCTTATTTTCCCGGCAGTGTCTAACCTTAAAAATAATGGAGTGTGGTATGCGGGTGTGGCCGGGACGGCCCTATCCCCTGGGCGCGACATGGGATGGGCTGGGGGTGAACTTTGCCTTGTTCTCCGAACACGCAGACAAGGTTGAGCTGTGCCTGTTTGAAAGCGCACAAAGCAGACAAGAAAAGCAACGGATAGAGCTTTTGCAATTTACAGATCAGGTCTGGCACGCCTATCTGCCTGACGTGCGGCCCGGACAGGTTTATGGATATCGGGTGTATGGTCCGTACCGCCCTGAAATGGGCCTGCGCTTTAATCCGCACAAGGTCCTGGTTGACCCCTATGCTAAGTCCGTGGTTCGCCAGACCCAGTGGGATGAATCCATGTACGGATACAGGCGGGGTGCACTCCATGAAGATGCCGGCCGGGACCAGAGAGACAATGCTGCCTACGCCCCCTTGTGCGCAGTCATCGATCCCTCCTTTGTGTGGGGAGATGATACCCCTCCACGCATTCCCTGGTCCGAGACGGTAATTTATGAGGCCCATGTCAAGGGACTCACAGCTCAGCATCCCGGAGTGCCTAAAGAATTGCGCGGGACTTACTCCGGCCTGGCCTGCGACGAGGTCATCACTCATTTGCAGAAGCTTGGGGTGACCAGCATAGAGCTCATGCCGGTCCATCAGCATGAAGACGAACCATTTCTTATTCAGCGGGGACTGTCCAATTATTGGGGCTACAGCACTTTGTCTTTTTTCGCCCCGGACATCCGTTTCGCTTCCAGTACTGGGTACATGGATCAGGTCCGGGAATTCAAGATGATGGTTCGGGCCCTGCATGCCGCCGGCATGGAGGTCATCATGGACGTGGTCTATAATCACACTGCAGAGGGCAACCGCTGGGGGCCCACCTTGAGCCTGCGGGGCATCGATAATCTGGCCTATTATCGCCTCCAGGAGGACAAGCGCCTCTATCTGGACTTTACCGGGACCGGCAACAGCCTGAACATGATGCATCCTCGGGTCCTGCAGTTGATCATGGACAGTCTCAGATACTGGGTCCTGGAAATGCATGTGGACGGATTCCGCTTTGATCTGGCCAGCACCCTGGCCCGGGAACTGTACGACGTGGACCGTCTGGCGGCCTTTTTTGACATCATTCATCAGGATCCGGTTCTGTCTCAGGTCAAGCTCATAGCCGAACCGTGGGATCTGGGCAGCGGCGGGTACCAGGTCGGAAACTTCCCGGTGCAATGGACGGAGTGGAACGGAAAGTATCGGGACGCGGTGCGCAGGTATTGGCGGGGAGAATGTGCTGTGGTCGGGGAAATGGCCACCCGCCTGGCCGGGAGCAGCGATTTGTATGCCCATAACTGTCGCAAACCGCATGCCAGCATAAACTTTGTGACCTGCCACGACGGCTTTACCCTGCAGGATCTGGTCAGTTACGAACGTAAACGCAATCAGGCCAACAAAGAAAACAACCGGGACGGGAACAATAACAATTTGAGCTGGAACTGCGGTCAGGAGGGACCCAGCCGGGATCTTGCGATTGTGGAGCTGCGCATGCGCCAGAAGAGAAACTTCATGGCCACCCTCTTTTTCTCGATCGGCGTGCCCATGATATCCGGAGGGGACGAACTTGGACGAACCCAGCAGGGCAATAACAACGCATATTGTCAGGATTCTCCTTTAAGCTGGTATCCCTGGGAGCTGGAAGACAAAGATGAGTCCTTTCTGCGTTTTGTGCGCCGGGTGTCTGCCCTGCGCCGAAGCCAGCCGGTATTGAAACGCCAAAACTTTTTCCAGGGCCGGTCGATCCACGGCTCAGAGCGCAAGGACATAACCTGGCTGCGGGAGGACGGTCTGGAAATGGGGCACAAAGACTGGCTGGATACTTCCCGCTGTGTGATCGGGCTCATGCTGGGAGGGGAGGCAATCGACGAGATAGATGAGCGCGGCCGGCCCATTGAGGGGGATACCATGCTCATGCTGGTGAACAGCAATCCCCGGTCTGTGGACTTTGTTCTGCCCTCCTATACCAACTCTGACCTGTGGGAGCTGGTTGTGGATACCAGATGGGAGGAAGGATTGCCGGAAGGACATTTGCCAGAAATGCACTCCAGTGCGGCTGTTTACCATCTTGTGGCCCACAGCCTGGCCCTTTTCCGGCTGGAGGCGGGCCAACAGGCAGAGTGAGAGAGCTGCACATTGGGGCGGATACTGAGCCGGATCATTTTCCAGCCAGCCTCTTGCGCCATTTTTCCTGCTGCTCCCAGGTGAATCCACCCGGTACGCAGGGCCAGAGGGCATTGTTATGATACAGGGGATCCTGGTCCAGAGGGTAGGGACTTTGGGCCCTGGCCTTGGCAAATAACGGCGTACCCGGGATGGGGGAATACTGGGCCAGGTGGGGACGGATGCCTGAGTCCCGAGCCAGGTCAATGGCCGCCTCCACTGCCCGTTCGTCCTGGCCCGGGAGGCCGAAGAGGATATAGGCCCCGATCTGGGATGAGGAAAAGCCGGCTGCGAACAAACACTTCAGACCGTGCTCCCATTCCCGGGAGGTCAGCTTGCTGTCCAGACGATGGGAGAAATCCGAGGTCTCCAGGCCGAGCCGTATGGTGCACAGACCGGCCCGGTGCAGCAGGCGGGCCAGCTCAGGGGTTATGTGGCGGACGTGCAGGGCGTTCGGAGTATGCAGCCGGACCCTAATGTTGGTCTCGAGAATATAATTAAGCAGGGGGATGAGCCAGGTATGGGCTCTGACCAGCAGGGCGTCGTCATAAAAGGCAAAGTCCAAAACCCCCCTCTGTACTTC
>JBKHIL010000279.1:0-3463 GCA_046538645.1 Desulfovermiculus sp. | reverse complement strand
AAGGTAAAAAGCCAAAATCCAGCTGGTGCAGAGCGGAATTGGAGGCCAAAACAAAAGGAGAAGCTATGGATTTTCAGCTGAAAAAAGAGCATGAGATGTTGCGCAAGGCGGTGAGGGATTATGCCAAGAAAGAACTGGCTCCCACTGCTTCTGAGCGGGACGCTGAAGAGCGTTTCGACCGGGAAGTTCAGTTCGACAGGCTTGCTGAACTGGAACTGCCCGGCATTATCTTTCCGGAAGCCTATGGCGGAGCGCAGGCCGACTATCAAAGTTATGTGATAGCCATTGAAGAGCTCTCCAGGGTCTGTGCCTCAACCGGAGTGGTCTTGTCCGCCCATGTTTCTCTGGGCAGCAATCCAATATATCTGTTTGGAACCGAGGAACAGAAACAGAAATTCTTAAAACCCATGGCCGAAGGTACTAAGCTCGGATGTCTGGGACTGACTGAGCCCGAGGCCGGATCTGATGCCGGGGGGACCCAGGCCACGGCAGTACTAAACGGCGATGAATGGGTTTTAAACGGAAGCAAGAACTTCATCACCAACGGGGGCGACGCTGAAATTACCGTGGCTGTGTTTAAGACTGATGAAAACGCCCCTAAAAAGCATCAAGGGATAAGCGCCTTTATCATTGAAAAGGGCACGCCCGGGTTTTCAGCCGGCAAGACCGAAGACAAGCTGGGCATCAGATCCTCGTCCACCCGAGAGCTCGTGTTCTCCAATTGCCGGGTGCCCAGGGATAATATGCTGGGCAAAGAGGGGGAAGGTTTTAAGATTGCCATGAAGACCCTGGACGGCGGGCGCATCGGCATTGCCGCGCAGGCCTTGGGGATCGCCCAGGGGGCCTATGAACAGGCTTTGAGCTATGCCAAGAAACGGCAGCAATTCGGCCAGGCAATTGGAAAGTTTCAGGCCGTGCAGTTCAAGCTGGCGGATATGGCCACCCAGATAGATGCGGCCAGGTTCATGGTCTACCGCGCGGCCTGGTGTGTGGACAACAAGCAGCCTTATACCAAAGAGGCGGCTATGGCCAAGTGCTTTGCCTCGGATGTGGCCATGTGGGTGACCACGGAAGCAGTGCAGGTATTGGGGGGGTACGGGTATGTCAAAGATTATCCCCTGGAGCGGATGATGCGCGATGCCAAGATTACCCAGATCTATGAAGGGACAAATGAGATCCAGCGGGTGGTGATTGGAGCAAACATAATGAAATAGGTGCGATGCGGCCGTTTTTTTAAAATCGCAAAAAATATTTAGAGCATACTGACAGCCGGTCTGGTGTAAATCGGACCGGCTTTTTTATGCTGTTTGTATTTATGCATTATTGGATAAGTCATTTTCCATATGTTTAAAAGAGTTGTCTCAATTCTGAGGATATGATATGCAAAAAAAAATAATCAGTGATCTGCTTGGGGGCCGATCTAAGTTTGCTTCGAATCTGATTCGATGGTTCTATCGGAGGTTTCAGGTATCAGCGCAGCCGCTGGCGGATGGTTATCGGTTATTTGTTATCAGCAAGAAGCCGCAAGTTTGATCCAGTAAGAAACCTGCTGACGTCTTTCTCCGTAATTGCCTGGCAATGCAGTGGAAATTGATGCTATCTGGTCTGGATTTTCGCCTGCGCGGGAATGACGGACCAAACTGTTTTTTCATGCGAGGTTGAAGGAAATCTTATGTCTTTGTCCTTATTGGAAGAGCACTGGTAAGTTATTGGGCAGGATCAGATGCAGATGGACTGGCGGGTGCTCAGCTATGCCCTGGTCAACGCCTCTCCCAATGGGGTTTTTCTTTTGGATAAGCACGGCCGGGTCCTTTTTTCCAACCAGGTAGCCCAAGCTGATCTGGGGGTTACTCCGGGCAGTGAGCTGCGGCAGTCTCTGCCTGAGCTGTGGCTCAAAGTCCATCCTGCTCTGAGCGGCAAGAAAGACAAGGTTCGAGTGACATTTCAGACCGAGGGCTTCACTTATTTCGCCAAGTTGAACTCTTTGTTCTGGAAACGCCGTTTTTTGGGCATGCTCTGTGTCATTGAAGACACCACAGAGCTGGAAGAAGCCCTGGAGGGAGTCAATTACTATCATCACGTCTTTCAGGAGCTGGAAGGGGTCATTAATTCCTCCTCAGACGGCATCTGGGTCTGTGATCAGGAAGCGACAGTGCTTCGGGTTAATAAGGCTTCTGAACGGTTGAACAATATCCGGGCCGAAGATGTTATCGGACGCAACATGCAGGAAATCATTGACATGGGCCTGATTGACTCCTCGGTCACCCTGAAGGTCATATCCGGCAGGGAAAGCGCCAGCCTGCTTCAGACTACCAGAGACGGACGGAAGCTTCTGGTCAGCGGCAGCCCTGTGCTGACCAGCGACGGCAAGCTGTTCCGGGTGGTGGTCAATGAACGGGACGTGAGTGAGCTCTACTCTTTGCAGCATGAGCTCGAAGAGCACAAGAGCATGCACCAGGGGCTGCAGAGCCAGCTGGAGGAGTTCCAGTGCCTTAATTCCATAGACAAGCATGTGATAGTCAAGAGCGAAAACATGGCCAAGGTCTTTTTGCAGGCCCAGAAAGTGGCCCCTACTGATTCAACAGCATTGATTATCGGAGAGACAGGAGCAGGAAAGGGGTTACTGGCCAAGTTTATTCATGACAACTCGCAGCGGTCCCAGGGGCCTTTTATCAAGATAAATTGCGGATCGATCCCTGAGACCCTGCTCGAATCAGAGCTTTTCGGATATGAGCGGGGGGCCTTTACCGGAGCCGGAGAAAAAGGCAAGAGCGGGAAGTTTGAATTGGCCCATACCGGGACCCTGTTCTTGGATGAAGTCAGCGATCTTCCCCCCTCAGCCCAGGTGAAGCTCCTTCATTTTCTGGAAGATTCGTGCATCACCCGGGTGGGGAGTACCGAGAGCAGGCACTTGGATGTGCGGATTATTGCAGCCAGCAATAAGGACTTATCCACATTGGTGGATGAGAAAAGCTTTCGATCCGATCTGTTTTACCGGCTCAATGTCATCCCTATGTATCTTCCCCCGCTGCGGGAACGCAAGGAGTGCATCTTCCCCCTTATCCAGCATTATATTCGCCATTTTGCCGGGAAAATGGGAGTTGACTCTTTGCCCCGCTTGAGTCCTCAGGCCCTGAATGCCTTGTTGGATTATCACTACCCCGGAAATGTGCGGGAGCTTATCAATCTGTGTGAGCGCCTGGTGATCACCTGCCGGGGCAAGGGCATTGAATATGCCGATCTTCCCTCCCGATTGCGGGAGAGTGTGCAGCTGAAATCCACTTTAGCTTCCGGATGGGATGGGACTACTTCCCTACGTCAGGAGGTCGAGCAGCTGGAAGAGGAGTTGCTGCGCAAAGCCAGAAATATGTATTCTACCCAGGAGGAGATGGCCAGGGCCCTGGGCGTGCAGCAGTCGACTGTGGCCCGGAAACTGCGAAAGTATGGTTTGCTTAATAATTAT
>JBKHIL010000278.1:0-3465 GCA_046538645.1 Desulfovermiculus sp. | reverse complement strand
TCCAAGCAGGAGACAGCCTGGAAATCACCACATATGAAGCCAGAATCCAGGCCAGAGTGGAAAAGACGGAACCTAGATAAGAGTTCAGTCCCGGCATGGCGGGACCGCTGGCCGCAGACCGCCAGGTTGATCAACTATGAAACAGAACATGAAGAGAGCTGGGCTTGGGGTCAAGCCCGCCCTACTGGAGGAGTAACAGGAGTCACCCTTGTCTTCTCAGGAAGACCTGTATTTAAAATAGCAATAGGAGTCAGGGCCTTAGGCTTAATAAAGTACCACCAGTAGGCCGTCCTTGCCCCCAAGGACAGGCCTTTTCAGTCCAGTTTCATACGAGCCCTGCCAGCGGCTGGGCTGACACCAGTTGTGTTGGACAGCGTGGATCGCATTGCCGACTAAGTTCATACCACAATTCACAAAGAAAGTTTGCAGTAATTACATCTATGACCTCCAATACCGACACTTCAAGCTTTGAACAGCAAATGGCCCGACTCCAGGAAATTGTGGCTCAGCTGGAGGACGAAAACCTGCCTTTGGAACAGGGCGTGGCCCTGTTTGAAGAAGGAACAGTTCTGGCCAAATCCTGCCGGGAACAAATCAAGAAAGCCAAGCACAAGGTCCAGATCTATTCCCAGGGTCTTCTGCAAGACCTGGACCTGGAGGATGAAGATTCCCATGACTCCCCAGACCATGAAGCAGACTCTTGATCTCTACCGCCGGGAGATGGAGGCATTTTTTCAGACCTGTCTTTTGGAAGAATCGATTCCCTCCTCCCTGGCCCGGGCCATGCGCTACAGCCTCATGGCCGGCGGTAAGCGTATCCGGCCCATCCTCTGCCTGATATGGGCTGAACACTTCGGCCGTCCCAGAACAGAGATGATCCCGTTTGCCGCCTCTTTGGAGCTTATTCATACCTACTCCCTTATTCACGACGACCTGCCGGCCATGGACGACGACGATCTGCGCCGGGGACAACCATCGAACCACATTCAGCACGGAGAGGCCATGGCCATTCTGGCTGGAGACGGGCTGCTCACCGAGGCCTTCAGCTTGATGCTTTCAGTGCCTCTGCCTGCTGAGCTGGTGTGCAGAGCGGCCCGGGATATCGCCCAAGCCGCCGGTCCCCGGGGCATGGTCGGAGGTCAGGTGGTGGACATGGGATTCAGCGGGGGCAAAGATGTCGAGCTGGAGGAACTTCAAACAATGCATGCCATGAAGACCGGGGCCATGATCCGTTCTTCCTGCCGGGCCGGCGCCATTCTGGGAATGGCATCTTCCCGGGACTTGGACAGGGTGACCAAATACGGCCAAAGCATCGGCCTGGCTTTTCAAGTGGCGGACGATATCCTTGATCTGGTAGGCGAGGCTGATAAACTGGGCAAACCAGTGGGCAGCGACCTGGCCCAGGGTAAGGCCACTTACCCGGCCTTGCTCGGCCTGGAAGAGAGCCGCCGTCTGGGACAGAACATGGTTCAAGAGGCCCTGGCCGCTGTGGAATGCTACCAAGGTCCGCACATCGACTTTCTCCGCGATCTGGCGGTGTATATTATGGATCGGACTGAATAACCCAATTGAGGGAAGGATAAACCCTTCGTAATGGTACCAGCGTATGACCGATACCCAAACCAAAATCTTGCATCAACTCACTGATCCATCACAGATTAAAGATCTCCAGCCCTTTGAACTCGAGAAGCTGGCCCGGGATCTGCGGGCTGAAATCATTTCTTCTGTGTCCAGGACCGGTGGACATCTGGCCCCGTCCTTGGGGGTGGTCGAATTGACCCTGGCCCTGCTCCACGCCTTTGATCCGGAAAAAGATCCCATCATCTGGGATGTTGGTCATCAAAGCTATGCCTACAAGATCCTGACCCAGGGACGAGAGGCCTTTCAAACCCTGCGCCAGTTCCAGGGAATCAGCGGCTTTCCCCGCCGGGGTGAGTCCCGGTATGATCATTTCGGGGTTGGACATTCCAGCACCTCCATATCTGCAGCCCTGGGCATGGCCGTGGCCCGAGATTTAGGCAGCAAATCGAACAAGGTAGTGGCCGTGATCGGCGATGGGTCCATGACCGCCGGGCTGGCCTATGAGGGTTTGAACCAGGCCGGAGATCTTGACCGGGACCTGGTCGTGGTCTTAAACGACAACGAGATGTCAATCTCCAGGAATGTGGGAGCCCTGTCCTCTTTTTTCAGCCGCACCCTGGCCGATCAACGCTACCTCCGCTTCAAAGAGGACATCAAGGCCAAGCTGCTGCAGGTTCCCAGGATCGGTCAGGACCTGGTCAATTACGCCCGCAGGAGTGAAGAGTCCCTGAAAAACCTCTTCACCCCTGGTATGCTCTTTGAGGCCTTCAAGTTCACCTACGTTGGCCCTATCCCTGGACACAACCTGCGCCAACTGACGGCCGTCTTTGACCAGGTCAGAAAGGTAAGCGGCCCCACTCTGGTCCATGTGGTCACGGTCAAGGGCAAGGGGTACGCTCCGGCTGAATCCAATCCAACCCACTTCCACGGGGTGGGCTGCTTTGAGCCGGAAACCGGCCAGAGCCCGCCCCGGGCCCATGTCTCACCAGGAGATTACAGCACTGTCTTTGGCCGTACCCTGTGTGCACTGGCCCGCAATGATCCCAAGATTGTGGCTATCAGTGCGGCCATGCCTGAAGGCACTGGGCTTGGAGATTTCAAGGAACAGTTTCCGGACCGTTTTTTTGATGTCGGCATCTGCGAACAGCATGCCGTGACCTTTGCCGCGGGATTGGCCAGCCAGGGATTTAGACCGGTGGTGGCTATTTACTCCACTTTTCTGCAGCGGGCCTATGATCAGATCGTGCACGACGTCTGCCTGCAGAATCTCCCGGTCACTTTTTGCCTGGACCGGGGCGGCCTGGTAGGCGAGGACGGTCCCACCCACCATGGATCTTTTGACCTCAGCTACTTGCGGCACATCCCCAATATGACCCTCATGGCTCCCAAGGACGAGCCAGAGCTCCAATCCATGCTGGCCCTGGCCCTGGGTCATTCTGGACCGGCTGCCGTGCGCTATCCCCGAGGGGTGGGGCCCGGACATGCACTCCCGGAGCTTCCTGAGGACATCGCCTATGGCCGGGCAGAATCCTTAAAGCCAGGCAAGGATGCCGTTGTCCTGGCCGTTGGCAGCCGGGTATTTCCGGCCTTAAAGGCTGTGCACAGAGTGGAGGAAAAAACACGGATGAGAATCGGGCTGGTGAATGCCCGCTTTGTCAAGCCCTTGCCGGAGAAGGACATTTTGGAGGTAATTCAAAATACCCAAAAAATACTTTTGGTAGAAGAAAACGCTCTGGCCGGAGGTTTTGGCTCTGCCGTGCTCGAGTTTCTGGCTGACAATAACCTTTTGTCCGGCCTGAAAGTCAAGAGACTGGGTCTGCCGGATGCATTTATCGGACATGGTCCATGCCCTACCCTGCGCCGGGAGGCGGGCATCGACGTTGA
>JBKHIL010000277.1:0-3471 GCA_046538645.1 Desulfovermiculus sp. | reverse complement strand
GCACATTGCGGGTTTGAATGTGCTCCATGCCCGGTACGAACACCTCTCAAAACCTGCGTCTGAACAAGGCCATTGCCTCCTCCGGCCTGTGCTCCAGGCGCAAGGCGGACGAACTTATCTCTCAGGGCCGGGTTTCGGTCAATGGCCATGTGGTCCAGGATATGGGCCAAAAGATCGATCCGGCCGCAGACCAGATACGTGTCGATGGTCACCGGCTCGCCCTGCAGACCCCGAACCGGTCTGACCATATCTACATTCTGCTCAACAAACCTGTCCGGGTGGTATCAACGGCCAGTGACCCCCAGGCCAGGACCACGGTCCTGGACCTTCTGCCCGAGTCCTGGCGTCAGCGCAGGCCTGTGCCTGTGGGCCGGCTGGACTATTTTTCCGAAGGGCTTTTGCTGCTGACCACAGATGGAGAGCTTGTCTATCGCCTCACCCATCCCAAATGGCATGTGCCCAAGGTGTACAAAGTCCTGGTCCGGGGCCAGACCACCCAGACCAAGCTGCATCGTATGCAGCAGGGAATGCAGCTGGCTGAAGGTGAAAACCTGGCCCCGGTCCAGGTCACGTCGGTCCGGGCCGGTAAAGACACTTCCTGGTTGTCGATGCGCTTGATCCAGGGAGTGAACCGCCAGATCAGGCGCATGTGCCGGGATCTGGACCTGACCATTCTCAAGCTGATCCGGATCCAGGAAGGACCTGTCCTGCTGGGTGATCTGCCATCCGGCAAAGCCCGGGAGCTCTCTGCTCTGGAAGTTAAGGCCTTGCGGGCAGAGGTGGGCCTGGAGGCCCAGACCAGACACCCGAAATCATCCATATCGCCTGGACAGGAGATGTGAAAGCCGGCAAAACTGAAATACTTTTTGCCCCAAAACGGGCAAAAATGAAAGAGATTCGCTGGTTCGTATCAAAAACCAGACCATACACATATGACGCGGCACGAGACATACGGGGTAGACGGAACAGCGGTTGAGGGCAACCCTGTCCTGCAGGAGAACCAAGCCCGGTGTTTTTCACACAAACTTTGCCATCAGAATCAACGAGTTCTGTTCTGCCGCCCCGCTTCTTGATTTCATGTAAAGCTCATGCCATAAGCAGATCCGCTATGCACAAACAGCCTGATCACCTCTCAGTCATCACTGACCTGAGCCGGATCATCGCCGATTCCAGCGACCCGGAAAGCACCCTGCACGAAATCGCCCGGCTCATAGCCTCCACCTATGGCCCGGATGTTTGTTCCATCTACCTGCTGACCCCGGACAGACAGAAACTGGTCCTCAAAGCTACTGTCGGCCTGCGTCCGGAATCCGTGGATACTGTGACCATGTCCGCCCGGGAGGGTCTGACCGGCCTGGCTCTGGAAGAAAACCGCCCCCTGCTGATCTACAACCCCTCAAGCCATCCCCGCTTCAAGCTCTTTGAGCAGACCGGGGAAGAAGTCTTCCAGACTTTTTTGGGCATACCTCTGGTCTATCACCAGCAGAGCCTGGGGGTTCTGGTCCTGCAGACCCTGAAGCCGGGTCAGCTCTCTGAACAGGACATTCCGGCCTTTGCGGCCATTGGTTCCCAGATTTCCTCAATTGCCGCTTACTCCGGCCTGCTTCAGGCCCTGGACAAAGAAAAAGCCGAGATGCAAAAGTTAAAGGATCAGGCTTTGCCCCTGAATACGACATGGGATGGCTCCGGCCACCGGAAGAGTCTGTTGCGGGGAATGTCCGTGCTGTCCGGTTATACCCGGGGACAGGCCCATATCCTGGCCGGAGGCATCGGCTTTGAGTCTGTGGAGCCGATGCAGAACTGCCATCCCAATGTGGAGCTGGCCCGATTTGAGAATGCCCTGAAAACCACGGTCCTGCAGACCTCGCAACTCATCGAGGAACTAGCCGACCTGTCCCGGGAAGACCGGTCCATCCTGACCATCCACAAGCAAGTAGCTGAAGATACCACTTTTAAGCGCAAGGTGGCCGACCGGATCAGCATGGGGGACAAGGCCGAATACGCCCTCAAGCAGGTGGTCATGGAATATGTGGACATCTTCGCCAATGTGGATGATCCCTACCTGCAGGATCGCGGTCAGGATATCGTGGATGTGGGCAAAAACGTGCTCCGCAACCTTCTGGGCATCTCCCCGCATGGGACGCAGGCCTTTGCCCGGGATACCATTGTCATTGCCTCTGATCTTTCGGCCACCGAGCTGGTTGCTCTGCGCCAGCCCCATCTCAAAGGGATCATCCTGGCCAGAGGCGGGAGAACCTCGCACACTGTCATCCTGGCCAAATCTTTTGAACTGCCTATTGTCATCCAGGTGGAGGACGTTTTTGACGCCGTACGCGAGGGCGATGACCTGATCATTGATGGATGGTCCGGGCTGGTATTCCGGGAACCGAATGAAGAGATAGTCAGGGAATTTGAACGGCTGTTGCAGGAACACAGGATCCAGACCGAACATCTGCATTCCCTGATTCCTCTGCCGGCAGTGACCAAAGATCATATCCAGATTGCTCTGGGCGCCAATATCGGGCTTTTATCCGATCTGGAACTCGTTCACCGCTTTAATGCCGATCATATCGGTCTGTACCGCACAGAGTTTCCTTTTGTCATCCGCAAGCAACTGCCCACTGAAGAAGAACAGACCGATCTGTATATCCAGATGCTTAAAAAGGCCCGGGGACGCCGGATCTGCTTCCGGACCCTGGATGTGGGGGGAGACAAATTCTTATCCGCCCTGGATTATCCCAAAGAGGACAATCCCTTTCTGGGCTGGCGCTCTATCCGGGTCAGCCTGGATTTAGAAGAGATGTTTCGGCAGCAGATACGGGCTATCATCCGGGCTGCGGAAAGAGGCCCGGCCCAGCTCATGTTCCCCATGATTGTGAGCATGCATGAACTGGAGGCCTCCCTGGCCATTGTGGAGGAAGAAAGGACCCGCTTGAAGGCCAGGTGCGAGCTGCCGGTGGGTATCATGCTGGAAGTCCCCGGCACGGTAAAGATCTTGCCCAATATACTCCAGCTCATCGATTTTGTGAGCATCGGGACCAATGACCTCATCCAGTACACCCTGGCCGTGGACCGGAACAACCCCAAAGTGGCCCCCCTGTATTCTCCTTTCCATCCGGCCATTTTATCCATCATCGCTGATGTGGCCGGGATGTGTCAGAAAAAGAATATTCCCGTCTCGGTCTGTGGCGAGGCAGCAGCAGACCCGGCCTGCGCCTACCTCTTTCTGGGGTTGGGAATCCGCAGCTTAAGCATGAACCCCAGCTCCATTCTCCAGGTCAAGGCCATGATCAGGGAAACGGACAGCAAAGAGGCAGCCCGGGCGGCAGACTTCGCCCTAGAGCTTACTGACCCGGAAGCGATCAGAACCTGGGCCCAGGAGCAGGTAGGATATTGAGCGGATGTCAGGTGTCTGGTTTCAGGGCCGCCTCTGGCCGCAGCCGCCCAGTTTGATCAAGAATGAAACAGAGC
>JBKHIL010000276.1:0-3476 GCA_046538645.1 Desulfovermiculus sp. | reverse complement strand
CAGCACCCTGAGGCCCCATGCTCACAAGCGTTCTTGATCTGATCGGCAATACCCCCCTGGTCCCTCTTAACAGAATCAACCCCAATCCGCAGGTGAACCTCCTGGCCAAGATTGAATCCCGCAATCCAGGCGGTTCCATCAAGGACCGGGTGGCTTTGGCCATGATCCAGGCTGCGGAAAAAGAAGGCCACTTAACCCCGGACAAGACAGTCATAGAGGCCACCTCGGGCAATACCGGCATCGGCCTGGCCATGGTCTGCGCGGTCAAGGGTTATAAGCTCATGCTGCTGATGCCTGAGAACGCTTCCCTGGAGCGGCGCAGGATTATGGAGGCCTTTGGGGCACGGATTCAGCTCACTCCAGGGCACCTGAGTACGGATGGATCCATTGAGGAGGCCTACCGCCTGGCCCGGGAGGAGCCCCAGAACTATGTGCTCATGGATCAGTTCAACAATCCGGCCAGTATCCAGGCCCATTATCAGGGCACGGCCAGGGAGATCTGGGAGCAGACCGAAGGCCGGGTGAGCCATGTGGTGGCCACCCTAGGTACCAGCGGCACGGCCATGGGCCTGGCAGCCAGGTTGAAAGAGGAAGGATCCGGGGTGCAGGTGGTGGCCGTGGAGCCGCATGTGGGACACAAGATCCAGGGCCTGAAAAACATGCAGGCCTCGTATCCCCCTGGAATATATGATAAGCATGCCCTGGACCGAATCCTGCGTGTAGACGATGAAGAGGCCTTTGTCTTATGCCGGGAGCTGGCCAGGCTGGAGGGCATATTTGCCGGCATGAGCTCGGGTGCGGCCCTGGCCGGAGCCATGCAGCTGATCCGGACTCTGGACTCCGGCACCGTGGTCGTCATCTTTCCGGATGGCGGGGAACGGTACTTGAGCACCTCGCTGTTTGTTCCCCCGGCCGAGCAGGGAATGAGCATGTACAATCTCAAAACCCAGGGCCATCAGCGCCTCAATCTTCGGAACAAATCAATAACCATCTTTGCTCCAGGACCGCCGGCGGATGAACCTGCCAATGCCGGGGCCTGGCGGCGCCTGGTCTTCTTGGACCTTTTGGCCAGGTATGTGCAGTCCAAGGACGTGGCTGTGCAGGCCGTGGCTGGAGTGGCCGATATGGATGATCAGGCCCTGGCCCGGGCTGCTGCCGCGGGTCAGACTCCTGCTGCTTATTCAACCGATTTTGTGCGCGAGCTTCAGGCTCGGGCCGAGAGGCTGGGACTGACAGGCGTGCATTTTTCCCCGGCCAGTCGGCAGGTGGAGCACATGTTGACCATGTGCCGGACCCTTCTGGGCAAAGGCCGGGCCTATGAGAAGCTGCGGTCTGTATATTACGATGTGTTTCGGGATAAGGAATACGGCCGGCTGGTCCAGACCGATCTGACCAAGCTCAGTGTGGGCAAGACCGTGGACCTGGACGATTATGCCAAGGATAACCCCCGGGACTTTACCCTGCTCAAGCGGGCCTCGCTCTACAACTTGAAAAAGGGTGATTTTCTCAAGACCGAGTGGGGAAATGTCCGGCCGAGCTGGTATCTGCAAATGGCCGCTGCTCCGGCTGAGGCCCTTTCAGGTCTGCATGTAGTGCTGGCCGGGCGTCCGCACCGGTTTCCGCATCTGGATAATCTGCATGCCATCTGGACTAAGACCGGGCAAGCAGATCCTGATATCTGGGTCATGGTGCAGGCCGCTGTGCAGGGAGAGCGCGATCCGGTCCCAGGGAACATCGACTCCCTTGTTGATCTTATGCCCCACCCCAGGGCCCTGCGCATGTGGCTCTTGTCTATCGACTACCGAAAGCCACTGGTCCTGACCCGGGAGGCGGCTAAGATGTGGGCCCATAACTGGCGCCGGGTACAGCATATGGTGGCCAGTATCAGCCTGACCACCTCGGATAAAGAGCAGGGGGAGGTGGGCAAGGCGGTCAAGCAGGCCCTGTTTGATCTGCGAAAAGGATGGACCGGGAGCCTGGAAAACGATCTGGCTGTCTACACATTCTGGCCGGTGCTGTTTACCTTTTGCCGGCAGGTGAATGCCTGGATGGAGAAGGGTGGCCTCAGCCCGGCCGAGGCCCAGGCCGTGCTTTCGACCATGCAGCGGCTGGATGATGTGCTGGGGATTGTGGACTGGTCCGGACTGCCGCTGCCGGCCCATTCCTGGCCGCAGGAACTGGCTGCGCTCATTGAGGAACGCAGTAAGGCCAAGACCGCTAAGGATTTTGCCCGGGCCGATGCCTTACGTGAGGAGATACAGGCCCAAGGGTACCAGGTGGAAGACACCCCGTACGGACCACGGGTGTATTTTAGCACCAGCCGATAACTGATTTTTTTTCTACGTCTATTTTCGTGTTCCGCGGACTCATACATCATTTGAGGAATTCAAGATGAAAATCGATTTCGCCAACTTACAGTACCAGTATCAGTTGTACAAAAAAGATATCGACGCGGCCATTCAGGGAGTTCTGGACAGCTCCAAGTTTATCATGGGGCCGCAGGTCAAAGAGCTGGAGGATGAGCTGGCTGATTTTACCAATGCTAAGCAGTGTATTACCTGTTCCAGCGGCACAGACGCTCTGCAACTGGCCATGATGGCCCTTGGGGTGGGGGCTGGGGATGAAGTGATCACCACGCCCTTTACCTTTATCGCCACAGCAGAGATGATCGCCCAATTGGGAGCCAGGCCGGTGTTTGTGGATATTGATCCTGTGACCTACAACCTGGATACAGACCAGATCGGGCGGGTTGTGTCTGAAAAGTCCAGGGCTATTATCCCAGTTGGCCTCTACGGTCAGCCGGCGGACATGAATGCGGTGAATGCAGTGGCAAAAAAGCATGGGCTGGCGGTGATCGAGGATGCGGCCCAGAGCTTTGGGGCCACCTATAGAGGGAGCACGAGCTGTAATCTGTCCACCATCGGGTGCACCAGTTTTTTCCCGGCCAAGCCTTTGGGTTGTTACGGGGATGGGGGGGCGGTTTTTACCAGCGATGACGGACTGGCTGATAAGATCCGCAGCCTGCGGGTCCACGGTCAAGGCCAGCGCTATGAACATCAATACGTGGGCTTGGGAGCCAGACTGGATACTATGCAGGCGGCCGTGCTTTTGGCCAAATTGCCTCACTATCCTGAGGAGATCGAAAAACGGCAGGAAGTTGCGGACAAGTACACCAGGCTCTTGGGAGAAACGCTGACCACACCTCAGGTCATGGATGATCGGACCTCGGTCTGGGCCCAGTATTCAGTGCAGGTTGACCAGCGGGACGAGCTTCGCCGGCACTTAAGCCAGGCCGGGGTGCCCACAGCTGTGCACTATCCCCGCCCCTTGCATTTACAGGCGTGCTTTGCCTATCTGGGCTATGGCCAGGGGGATTTTCCGGTGGCCGAACAAGTCAGCTCCAGGATCATGAGCCTGCCCATGAATGCGTTTCTGACCACAGAAGAACAGGAATTTGTTTCTCGAAAAATTGGTGA
>JBKHIL010000275.1:0-3477 GCA_046538645.1 Desulfovermiculus sp. | reverse complement strand
CTGAAAGGAGACACCCATGCAGGAATTTCTGAACCGGACTGAGCCCTTTCTAGGACCGGAAGGCCTGGACGCCCTGGCCTCACAGACCATAGCCATTGCCGGGCTGGGCGGGGTTGGAGGCGGGGCCTTTCTGGCCCTGGTCCGGTGCGGCTGTTCGTCATTTCATCTGGCTGAAAACGGGATATTCGATCCCCCGGACATGAACCGCCAGGCCGGTGCCTTCGGACACAGCATGGACCGCCCCAAACTGGACGTCTACCTGGAGCTGGCCCGGTCCATCAATCCAGATATACATATCAGAACCTGGCCGGAGGGAACCCAGCCGGAGAACATAGACGACTTTCTCCAGGGCACGGATGCCTACGTCGGGGTCATCGACGCTGAAAAAGGAGCCGAGGTCAAGGCCATGTCTCCGGACCTGCTCAAGCGGCATCAAGTGCCCCTGTTTTGCTGCGCCGCCTTTGGATTCGGAGCGCTGATGATCAACTATCACCCGGACCATATGATGCAGGACGAGTTCGACATCCTGGTCCGGGCCAGGTCCACCTGGGGAGAAGAGCTGATTCCGTCTGTCTTGGCCAGGCACTTCAATCCTTTGGTCGTGGACAAATTCAAGCAGGGAGTATCCCGGGGCATTATGTGCACCACGGCCATTGGCGGCCTGGCCTCCAATGCCCTGCTGGCCAATGAGGTCCTGGTCCACCTTCTCCAGGGCACTAAAGTGGTTGAACGGGAGCCTGTTTTTGCTCCCCAATACGTTACCCTGGATTTTATGAACCTGGAGATGAGAGTCCATGATATCACCCAGGAATAATCCGGGACCCGATTTTTCACGAGGTGACCATGACCTCCGTTGACCAGGGGCCTTGGTTTCCATTCCCGGCCCACGAGAGAGACGCTTCCCAGCCACTGCCCCTTGCAGCCCAGCTTCTGCACAGACAGGGGAGGACCATGCAGCGCGCCGGAGCGGAGAAAGCGAATACGGTTATTTCCTGGCGGTTTAAAGGTCAATTTGACCACCAGGCCATGAATTGGGCCCTGGACCATCTGATCCGGGCTCACGATATGTTCCGCATTCAGCTGGAAAGCCGGGGAGAGCTTGGCATGATGCGTGAAGGAACAGCCGCTCCCCCGCCACTTGAGGCAGTGGAGGACAAAGATCTGGACCGGGAAATGCAGAGATGGGTAGGTGCAAAAACACCGCCTGACCATCCCTCATGTTCCTACCGTCTTTTTCGTACCGGGCCGGATACCTGTGCTCTGGGCCTGGGGGGCGGGCACGAACTGCTGGATGCCTGGACCATCAGCAATATGACCTTCAAGCTGGCGCAATGCTACAATTCAATCCTGGAAGGAGGCGCATTGCCCAAAACTCCGGACCCGCAGTACATGCACTTTGCCGCCTGGGTCAACACCTCGATCAAAAGCGAAGATTTAAAACCGTCCAGACAGTATTGGGAGAGTGCACTGCAAAACACCGTCCCAGTCTTTGCGGCCCCGCTGGACCGGGACATCTCCCGCCACCCCATGGCTGCGGCCAGTGCCGCCCTTCCTCTGAGCCCGGATCTTCGAGACGGATTCGAGGATCTTGTCAGAGGACAGGAATGCACCCGGTTTGAAGGTTATTTCACCTTGTTTAACATGGTATTATCCCAACTCAGCGGCAAAGAGGACATATTGACCGCTTTTGCCGCATCTGTGCGCAGACAGCCGGAGCTCAGAGCCATTCCCGGCTGTCTGCTCAACCGAGTATACGTTCCCCTGCAGGTGCGGGCCGGAGATGACTTCAGGACTCTTCTCAGGCGGGTTCACAGGAAGCTCCAGGAGGCGAAAAAACACCTTCTGTGGCCGGCATGGCAGGATGTGGACCCACAAGGCAACGGCTATCCAGGAGCTTTCTTTCATTATGCCCGGGAGGGGGAACTGGGCCGGCCAGAGTTCAAGGGCCTGGAGTGCACATCCTCCCGGATTTACTTTTTCGACTATTCGCCATTGCCCCTGGTCCTGCAAGTCACAGAGGACAGCAAGCGTCCCATGCTTTTCGGGCTGGGTCAGGCCGGTTTTTGCGCAGAATCCGGCCTGGAGGACATACTGCACCGATATGCCCGATTGATGAAAGAAATCGTTGCCTGAGGGCATTCAAAACAAATGCCAAAGGAAAAACTGCTTGCCTGTATTCGTAATTGCAGCTTCAAGGTCACAATGCCCATGATTTCAGTGAATATCGACTCTTTGGTCCCGGATTTCGTCAAGCGGTTCGAGCCCTATGTGCCCAGCCGGCCGGATGATGTGCTCAAGCGGTTCTATGGCTGTGACACCCTGTACCGCATGAACAACAATGAAAATCCCCTGGGGCCTCCACCGGATGCGGCAGAGGTGGTCAGGAAGTTTCCTCCTCCCTCGGCCTCGATTTACCCCAGCGGAGATTCCTTTCACCTGTGCAACGAACTCGCCCGCCATCTGCAGGTATCGCCGGAGCAAGTCATTGTGGGCAACGGGGCCAACGAGGTTATTGCCTTTGTCATCAAGGCCTTTTGCCGGGAAGGGGACAACATCGTCACTGCGGATAAAACCTTTGCCGTGTACGAGTGGCTGGCCGAGTTTTCCGGATTTGAAGCCCGGCTGGTTCCCTTACGCGATTACAGCTTCGACGGGCAGGGCCTTCTGGCCCAGGTCAATGCACGGACCAAGATCATTTTCATCTGCAATCCGAACAATCCCACCGGGACCTACTGGAGTCAGGAGAAACTGGAATCCTTCCTGGATCAGGTGAATGGCCGGTGGATAGTGGTTGTGGACGAGGCCTATTTTGAGTTTTGCACCGCCCGGGATTATCCGGACGGCATCAGGCTCATCGAGCGCTACCCCAACTTGGTGGTCTTCCGCACCTTTTCCAAGATGTACGGCTTAGCCGGTTTGCGCATCGGCTATCTGGTTGGCAGCAAAGAGCTCGTGCAAGAGGTGCGCAGGACGGTAGTGGTCTACTCAGTAAACTCAGTTGCTCAGCAGGCCGCTTTGGCCGCTCTGAACGACGATGCCGGACATCTCTTCCGAAGCAGGGACATGGTGGCCCAGGGCAAAGAATTTTTGGAAGGCGAGCTGTCTGCTCTCGATCTGGAGGTGGTTTCCGGCCAGGGCAATTTCGTCATGGCCAAGCTGCCGATCAGTGACGCCTATGTCTACCAAAAGCTCATGGCCAAGGGGGTTATGGTCCGGACCATGACCGGCTTCCGGTTTCCCAACTGGATCCGGATTACCATTTCCCATCCCCAGGCCTTGCAGGCCTGTACCCGGCACCTGGGCAATATTCTGGAACAAAGCGGTCCAGACAAAGGCAGGGAGCGGGATTGATGGACCAAACACCTTGCCCTTCGCCCATAGGCACGGACACCACCCGGCCCGACGCCTGGACCAAGGTCTGTGGCCGGGAAACCTATGCTGCAGACTTTTATGCCCCGAACATGGTCTGGGCCGGGC